>JASJBF010000011.1 GCA_030066685.1 Kiloniellales bacterium
TCCGCCCCACCGTCTTCGCCGACGTCAGCAACGACATGACAATCGCGCGCGAGGAGATCTTCGGCCCGGTGCTCTCGATCATCCCCTTCGAGACCGAGGAGGAGGCGGTCGCGATCGCCAACGACACGACCTACGGCCTGACCAACTACGTGCAGAGCGAGGACGGGGCGAAGCGCAACCGGGTCGCCCGGCGGCTCCGCTCCGGCATGGTCGAGATGAACGGCCAGTCGCGCGGCGCCGGGAGCCCCTTCGGCGGGTTCAAGGCCTCCGGCAACGGGCGCGAGGGCGGCGTCTGGGGCCTGGAGGACTTCTGCGAGGTCAAGGCGGTCAGCGGCTGGGGCGCGTGACGGGGCCCGGCGGGGCCGGGTAGCGGAGCCTCCCGGGCCACATCCGGACCCGCCGCGCGAAGGAGGGAAGGCGCCGGCACGGCCCGGGTCCCGCGCTGAGCCGGCGCCCCGGGCCTGGCGTCATATCCGGAGGTTCCCGTGGACTACGAAGCCGAATCGATCGAGCGCGCGGCGCTCGCCGATCTCCAAGCCGCCGCTTCGCCCGAGCTGGTCGAGGCGCTGGGGCTTCAGGCCCTTTCGCTCGGCGCGGCGCTGGTGTCGCTCGCCGGCGGGCTGCCGGCCTCGGCGATCGTGATCAACCGGGCGATCGGCCTCGGGCTCTCGCAGCCCGAAACCGAGGACAGCGTGGCCGCGCTCCTGGCCGCCTATCGCGCGGCCGGGGTCCGGCGCTACTTCGTGCAGCGGCACCCGGCGGCGCGGCCGGCCCGGCTGGTCGACTGGCTGCACGCCGCGGGCCTGCAGAAGGTGCGCGGCTGGCAGAAGTTCAGTCGCGGCCGGGAGGCCGCGCCGAAGACCGAGACGGACCTCAGGATCGAGCAAGTCGGTCCCGAGCAGGGCGCGGCCTTCGGGCGGATCGTCTGTGACGCCTTCGACCTGGGAGACGCGGCCGTCCCCTGGCTGGCAGGGCTCCCCGGGCGCCCCGGATGGCAGGTGTTCATGAGCTTCGACGGGGAGGAGCCGGCCGGCACCGGAACGGTCTTCGTCGAGGACGGTCTCGCCTGGTTCGATTTCGGGGCGACGGCGCCGACGTATCGCCGCCGGGGCAGCCAAAGCGCCCTGCTGGCGCGGCGCGTTCAGCACGCCCTCGACCTGGGCTGCCGCAAGCTCTTCACCTGCACGGGCGAAGCGGTGCCCGGCGATCCCCAGCATTCCTATTCGAACATCCAGAGGGCCGGATTCCGGGAGGACTACCTGCGGGAGAACTACGCACCCCCGAAGCCCTGATACCAAGGAGCGTTGATAATGACCCATTTGATGGCGTGCGGCGACCCGCCGGGCAGGCGCGGCCCGCGGCGCGATGCCATCGCATCGGGCAAGGGTCGGAACGCACCCGGCGGGTCGCCGCACGCCACCGCAGGCCGGGTTTGATTGACCGGCCGCTGCGTTGCGCTCCGCCTACGGTACATCGCACCGCTGCGCGAAGCGCGCCTGACGGGCGATCAAGCAAACCCGGTCAAATGACTCATTATCAACGCTCCTTGGTATGAGCCTCCCTCCCCGGCCGTCGAGGCCGCAGGCCGTCGCCCAAGACGGGCGGCGCCGCGCCGGGTCAGTAACCCGGCCGGCAGCCGTGCTCGCAGCCCTCCTTGTCGCTCATGTGAAGGAAGCGAACCACCGTCGCGCCGGGCTCGCGCAGCGGATCGGTGGCGAGCGAGAGCACCCGGGCATCGAAGGGCGCGTGGTATTCCGCCACGATCTCGCCGAAGGCGTTGCGCTGCAGCGCCACGCGCTGGCCCTTGGTGACCGGTTGCTTGAGCTCGACCAGCACCTCCGTGAAGCCGCCGACCTCTGCGCTCAGGGTCTCGAAGTAGTTGCCGACGAAGGTCTCGACGCCGAGGTCTTCGATCTCGCCGTCCAGCATCTTCATGTCGACCATAACGTTGCGGATGCCGCGCTTCGCGCGGTCGATGTGGTCCCACTCGTAGACCTTCGGGGCGCCGATCTCGAAGGTGACCGCCGGGATCCCGGCCTCGACGAAGGCGTACTCGACGGTGCCCTCCAGTCCGGTGTCGATCTTGACCATGTCCGGCTGGAGGGCCTCCGCCAGGCGCTTGATCTTGGGATTGCGGTAGTCGGCGAAGACGTAGAGCGGATAGTCCGTGCCGCGCGACTGGGTGTGCATGTCGATCGCGGCGTCGACGTTGCCCTCGTAGACCTGGGTCCAGAGCCTGTTGGTGTAGCGCTCACCCGGGTTGCTGGACGACGCGTCTCCGGGCATGAGCCGGTTCAGGTTCGTGGCCGAGCCGCCGTCGGCGCTGTAGTGATAGAGCCGGCTGTGCAGGAGCATGCCGGAGGTGTTGATGCCGGGCAGCGCGATGACCGCGCCGCGCAGCGTCGCCGGGTCCAGCTCCTCGAAGAGCCGCTGGATCACCGCGACGCCGTTGAGCTCGTCCCCGTGGATCGCGGCGTTCAGCAGCAGGCCGGGGCCCTTTTCCGCGCCCTTGGCGACCATCAGCGGGACGTACCAGCGCTGTCCGACGTTCATATCGCCGGCGGCAAAGAAGAACTTGTGGACCTTGCCGCCCTCCAGGCTGGCGACGTCGAGCTTGGCGATCACCGGCTTGCCGTCGATGACGTCGCCGGTCATCTGGGTCTTCGCCGCGGCCGGCCCGGCCGCAAGGGCGAGGGCCGAGAGCACGGCCAAGAGAACCCGAGTCTTGCACATGACCTTCCTCCTCCCGATCAAGTCGCGCGTCTCCGCCCATTCGGCAGCGCACGCAAGGGTCGCAATTCTTGCCTGCAACTGCCCGTTTAAATTGCCCCTGGATGCCATGCGAAGTGTCCGCTTCGCCGTGCCGCTAGGCGCCCTGCCGATCACGCCGTGAGCCGGTGGCTGCGGTACTCGCGCGGCGTGACTCCGGCCCAGCGCCTGAAGGCGCGGGTGAAGTGGGCGGAGTCGGTATAGCCCAGGTCCAGGCCGATATCGGTGATGCGGATGTCGGCATCCGCGAGCAGACGGGTGGCGGCCCGGTAGCGGGCCTGGTCGACGATCTGGAAGTGCGTGAGCCCGTGCTGCGCCAGCCGGCGCTGGAAGGAACGCACGGAAAGGCCGGTCAGTCCCGCCATCGTGCTTATCTGCGGCGGCCCCTCGAGTTTCAGCAGCGTCTCGGCCAGCTGCCGCAGCGCGTCTATGAAGCCCTGCGCGGGCGCCGTCTGCCAGAGGCGCGCCTGCTCTTCCTGCCGGGCCTGCGGCGGACCGGCGCGCCACCGCAAGGGCTGCGCGAGGAGCGTGCGCGGCACGGCGATGGCGGTGCAGCTCTGCCCGATGCGGATCTCGGGATCGCCCAGCGCCTCCCGCAGCTTGCACCCCGGCGCCTCGGTCGCCTGCAGGCGGACCTTGGCCGGCCGCCAGGACGGGCCCATCCCCATGCGCACGTGGTCGATCAGCCGCATCAGAACGTATTGCTCCATCTGCCAGCGACCGATCTTGGGACCGCGGAAGCGGCTGCGGCAGAACCAGACCTCCTCACCGGCCGGGATCAGCCAGATGTGGGCGGCGGAGGTGTGCAGGTGAAGCAGGCGGCAGCTCGTCTCGAAGGCCTGCTTGATGGTAGGCGCGCTCGCGATCACCTTCCCGTAGGAGCCCAGAGTCTCGATGCTGCTTTCCAGCCCGACCCGCAGTCCGAGGGCCCGGTTGCCCAGACGTCGAGCGGCCTGTCCCAGGAGCGCATAGATGTGCTGCGTGGGAATCAGGTCGTCCGGATGGCAATAGTGCCACGGCGGCAAGTTCCCCTGCCTCAGCATCTCCTCGGCCGACAGGCCGAGCCGCTCCAGCGTATCGGTGACGTGGATCAGCTGGCCCGCCC
The DNA here is from genome assembly GCA_030066685.1 of Kiloniellales bacterium. Taxonomy (NCBI): domain Bacteria; kingdom Pseudomonadati; phylum Pseudomonadota; class Alphaproteobacteria; order Rhodospirillales; species Kiloniellales bacterium. The sequence continues at coordinate 3,875 of JASJBF010000011.1, forward strand.
GTGTAAGCGCAATGGTTTCCATCTGATACAGCCCCCCTCGGCGCCGCAGCTCTGCGGCCGGTGCTGTCGCGACACTCCGAGCCCCCGGCGATCACGGGGACCAGGCGTGGACACTTGGCCGGTACCGCTTGTCGGTGTTTTCGAGCTTGGGACCGCCGGACGACCCGCTCGACGACAGGCGGAAACGACCAATTCGCGCCGGACACGACACCTAGCGGCAACGACATCGCGTCAGCTATCCGCTGCGCGAAGAACCGTTATCCGCCTTGCGAAAAACCGTTATCCGCTTCGTGCAAGGCCGCTCCGAGCGCGGGCGTTTTCCAGAGATCCGAGCAGCCCTGACGGGAGCAGGGCAGCGGGCGTGGGAGCAAAGCCGGCGCGCGAATCCCGGCGGCAAAGCTGCGCCCGCCCTTTCGACCGGCGAGGCCGCGGAAGGCCTTCGGGACGCGGGTTATGCCCGAAGTCGCAGGAGCCTGCGCCCGGGTCGTCTAGAGAGCGCTCGCCCGGTCCCCGGCGTGTCGGGCGCGCACGACAGCCGAGATCGTTGACCGGACCTTAGATTTTCGAAGCCATAGCGGGCTGCGGTCCGCATGCCCTGGCGCGTAATGGCAAGCCTTTTTTGGCGGCTATTGGCAAGCCTCCCGTCAATGGTCCGAAAGCTGCCTTGGGAGGGGCCGGCGTGGAGAGCGAGGGACAGCATGGATCGCCGCTTTGGTCGATCTCGATGGATGACATCGGGGAGCTCCAGGAGGAGGCGACCGCCGTCGGTTGGGACATCCTTTACACCCAGAACGAGGCGGGAAGCCTGGACGGCACCTTGAAGGAACTCAGGCTTCCGGGCCTCATGGTCGCCCACGAAGTCTACGGCCGGGACTTCGTCTTCTGCGCCAGCTTGCCGAAGGACTTCACCCCGGCCCTCTTTCCCTTGCGGCCGAGGGACGGCGTTCGCCTGAACGGCCTGCCCTACGCCGCGGGCGACATCTTCATGCCGGGCGAGGTAAGCGAGATTGCCTGTGGCGGCCCGCAAGGCGTCGACCTGATCACCCTCCACCTCGAGCCCGAGTCGATGAGCGATCTCTCCGCCATGCTCGGAGAGGACATGTTCGACGATCTTCTTCGCTGGGCGATGCTGCGGCATCGGGGCGACCCCCGGCAGAGGATAGCCTTCGAAGGTCTCCTGGCCTCCCTGCTGCAAGACGCGATGTGGCCGCCGGGGGCCAACGCCAATCGCATAGAGGCTTTTCGCGACAAGATCGTCACCGACTTTGCGGCCCTGCTCGAGGACGCCCTTCCCAGGGGTGTGCCGTCCCGCAGCGGACGTCGCAGCGTCTGGGTGCGCTACGCCCGTCAGGCCCGAGCCTACCTGGACGGCAATCTGGACCGGGCCGTCTCCCTCGCCGAGCTGTGCCGGGCCACCGGGACCAGCGCCCGCACGATCCAGTATGCCTTCCGCGACCACTACGGCGTGGCGCCCCAGGTCTACCACCGAGCCCGGCGACTGAGCGCGGTGCGCCAGTCCCTTCAGCAGCGGTGGCCCGGCGAGACCACGGTCACGGACACGGCCTTCGACCACGGCTTCTGGCACCTCGGCCGCTTCGGCAAAGCCTACAAGCTCCGGTTCGGCGAATCGCCTTCGGAGACCCTGGCGCGACGGCCCCTGCGGCCCGGGCCGACGAGCCCCTTTTCCTATAGAACGACGACCGCGTCCTTTCGGCACCAGATCGGACCCCCTTCGGATCGAAGCGGCAAAGTGACTCCCTTCAGGTCTTGAGATTCGGATCACTCCGAATGCTCTCGAAGAGAGTCGCTCCGTAGCGTCGGACCCACGAAGCCAAGCGGCGCTCGGGCGCCGGCTTCAGGGCCCCTCGATGCGCCCGGTGGCGAGCACCTTCCTCTGCACTGCCGTGCTCTGGCCGCGCGCGGCCCGGCGCCGCGGTCCGCAGGCCGGCGAATTGCAGCCGGAATCCAGACTGCTGTATGATCGCGACCGGCGGCATCGCGACATCGACGCGGGAGCGATCTCATGCAGCCGATCAAGGATCTGGTGAACGTCCTTCAGATGGACCCGGGCCGCTTTCAGCCGGACCCGGCCTTTGCCTACCGATCCGTCCGGGACTACGTCCTGGACCAGCAGTTCCTGGCCCTGCTGGTCGGGGCCGTCGCGCTCGGCCTGCCTTTCGCCATGCTCTTCGGCGTGCTGGTCGGGACCTGCTTCTACGATTCGATCAGCCACTTCTACTATTCGCAGTTCTTCGGCGACGTTCTGGTGATGGCCCTGGCCTTCATCGGAACCTTTCTGATCGCCTACCGCGGCGAGAACTTCTGGGAGAATCGGCTCGCGACCCTCGCCGGTTTCTGCGCCTACGGCATTGCGGTCTTCCCGACCTCCGGGCGCGGCTGCGAAGAGAAGGCCTTCGCCGGCCGGGCCCTGGTGGACCTGCTGGCGCCTTGGAAGACCGAGCCGGTCACCGTCGTCCCCGCGACCAGGCTCGGGCAGTTCTTCGAGCTCTTTGCGAACGTCAACGTCCTTCACTTCGGCAGCGCCGCCCTGTTGTTCGCCTTCCTGGCGTTCTATTCCTTCTATGTCTTCACGCGCGTCATCCCGCGGGAGCAGACCGACGCGGAGGGGCGGCTCACGCCGGTGAAGCGGCGGCGCAATCGAATCTACATCTGGTCCGGCTGGGTCATCGTCTTTTCCATGCTCGCCATGGCGACAAACGCCCTGGTCTCCTACGTCACCGGGGAATCCTGGGCGTGGTGGACCGCGGTCAACGCGACCTTCTGGTTCGAGGCGCTCGCGCTCTGGGCCTTCGGCGTCTCCTGGATGGTGAAGGGGCGGTTCTGGAAGGCGCTGCTGGCCGACCCGCGCGACCGGACGGCGGCGGCCCCGGCGACGGCCTGAGGCCGGGGCGGCGGTCCGCCGGCCGCCAACCCGGGAATTCCGCCGCTCCCTCGGCGGACCCGAGGCCGTTACGGGCAAAGCAGCGTCTGCAATTCTTCCATCGACGGCACGACGCGTCCGGCGCCGACCTCGCTCAGAGCCTCGCCGTGGCCCGGGCCGCAGTGGCTGCCGCCGGTGAAGCCGATCACGGACATGCCCGCGGCCATGCCGGCGGCGACCCCGGCCAGACTGTCCTCGACGACGACGCAGGCCTCGGCCGCCACGCCTAGACAGGCGGCGGCGTGAAGGAAGAGGTCGGGGGCCGGCTTGCCGCGGGGAACCTCGACGGCGCTGTAGATGTGCGGTTGGAAGCGCCGGTAGAGACCTGCCGCGCCCAGAGCGGCTTCGAGGCGCTGGGGATCGGAAGAGGAGGCAACGCAGGCCGGGACCCGTAAGCGGTCCAGCAGAGGCACCAGCCCCGGCATGGCCTCGGTCCCGTCGGCCAGGGCCGCGGTGACCCGGGTCTTCACCTCGTCACGCAGGGCGACGGGCAGCGGGCGGCCGGAGTCCTTCTCGACCTCGCCGAACATGTAAGCGGCCGAGCGACCGATGAAGCGCCGGGCGATCTCCTGCGCGGTGATCGGGAAGCCGTGGGCGGTGAAGACCTCGGCGCCGACCCGGCAGACCAGCATCTCGCTGTCGATCAGCACGCCGTCGCAGTCGAAAATGACGAGGTCGGGAGCTGATGACCGGTGTTGCATCTATCGATATGACACGCGTTCCTGGAACCCTGCGTCTGTCATGCCCGGGCTTGACCCGGGCATCCATCGGGCCGCCCGCACAATGGATTGCCGGGTCAAGCCCGGCAATGACAGATTTGCTGAGGCAAGCAAGGAGGCGACAGCACCCCTGCATCGAGGCCGCGGTTGCGCGCTCCTGCCGCGCCGCTCAGGCCTCCAGCTCGCTGTCCCAGTAGAGGAAGTCGTTCCAGCTTTCGTGCAGGAAGTTGGGCGGGAAGGAGCGGCCGTTCTCCTGCAGCTGGTAGGCGGTCGGCTGGGCCGGCGGGCGCAGCAGCCGCAGGCCGCAGTCCTGCAGCCGCCGGTTGCCCTTGAGAAGGTTGCAGGTCTGGCAGGCCGTGACGACGTTGTCCCAGGTGGTCCTGCCGCCGCGCGAGCGCGGCACCACGTGGTCGAAGGTCAGGTCCTCCGAGGGGAAGTCGGTCAGGCAGTACTGGCACTCGAAGCTGTCGCGCAGGAAGACGTTGAAGCGCGTGAAGGCCGGCCGCCGGTCCAGGTGGACGTATTCCTTGAGCGCGATGACGCTGGGCAGGCGGATCTCGAGGCTGGGCGAGCGCACCACGCGGTCGTATTCGGAGACGATGTTGACCCGCCCCAGGAAGGCCGCCTTGACCGCTTCCTGCCAGGGCCAGAGCGACAGGGGGAAGTAGCTGAGCGGCCGGAAGTCCGCGTTCAGCACCAGCGCCGGATATCCTTGCGCTGCAGCAACCATTCCCCGCACCTCACGTCCCGTTTCGACCGGGGCCACGACACCCGTGAAAGTGAATAGTGGATAACCTTCGTAAAGACAAGATTTACCGGCAGTTACCCCCGAAGGGTTTAACAAAAGCTCCTTATTTCACAGCGTTTAATCCAAGGGATCGCGCGCTTGTGACTGGCGCCGGGGCAGGGTAATTCACTTATCCGGAGCAGGATCCAAGTCTTACAGGAGATCGGCAAGAATATGTCACAGAAACTCCAAGCGGGCGCGGAAATGCCCCGATTCGCCCTGCCCGCCGTCGCGGGCGGCGAAATCCAGGTCGGCGGTCCCGGCCGCTGGCAGCTGGTGGTGGTCTACCGCGGCCGGCACTGCCCGAAGTGCAAGGCCTACCTGGGCCAGCTGGAGGCCCTGAAGGCCGACTTCGCCAAGATCGGCACCGAGATCGTCACCCTGTCCTGCGACCCGCGGGAGAAGGCGGAGGCGACCGTCGAGGACTGGCAGCTGAGCCTGCCGGTCGGCTACGACCTTTCCATCGCCCAGGCGCGCGACCTGGGGCTCTACGTCTCGGAGCCGCGGAGCGCCCAGGAGACCGACCGACCCTTCGCCGAGCCGGGGCTCTTCGTCGTCAACCCAGAGGGCAGGGCCCACATCATCGACATCTCCAACGCCCCCTTCGCCCGCCCCGACCTGGCCCAGATCGCCGGGGCGATCGGCTTCATCCAGGACAAGGACTACCCGATCCGCGGCACGGGCTAAGGGGCGCAGGGCGAAAGTCGCCGTGCCGCACGATGCGGCGGCCGCCGGACCCCAGGTTTCCCAATCCCTGGCATGACGAATTGCGGGGCGACGGCAAAGCGCCGATCCACTAGGCTTGCGGCCATGAGAGCCGCGATCTCCCGCCTGCGCGGCGCCGGTGGCCTGGGCGACTGGCGCCGCGAAGACGTTCTGCTGCTGCTGATGGCCAGCGCGGTGCCGCTGTCCTTCGCGGCCTGGCAGGCGCTGCTGAACAACTTCGCGGTCGAGCGGGCAGCCTTCACCGGCGCCGAGATGGGCATCCTGCAGAGCCTGCGCGAGGTGCCGGGCTTCCTCGCCTTCGCGGTGGTCTTTCTGCTGCTGATCCTGCGCGAGCAGACCCTGGCCTACCTGGCGCTGCTGCTGCTCGGCCTGGGCACCGCGGTCACCGGCTATTTCCCCAGCGTGGCCGGGCTTTACGTCACAACCGTCATCATGTCGCTGGGCTACCACTACTACGAGACGGTGCAGATCTCGCTGTCCCTGCAGTGGATCGAGAAGGCGCGGGCGCCCGAGACCCTGGGCCGGATCATCGCCGCCGGGTCCTTCGCCTCCATCGTCACCTTCGGCCTGATCTGGCTGGCCTTCGACCTCGCAGGGCTGGACTTCCACTGGGTCTACCTGATGGGCGGCGGCCTGACCGTGGCGATCGCCGTCTTCGCCTGGATCGTCTTCCCGCGCTTCGAGGAGAAGGTGCGCCAGCACCGCCACATGGTGCTGCGGCCGCGCTACTGGCTCTACTACCTGCTGACCTTCATGTCGGGGGCGCGGCGGCAGATCTTCATCGTCTTCGCCGGCTTCCTGATGGTCGAGAAATTCGGCTTCACGGTCGGCGAGATTACCCTGCTGTTCCTGCTCAACGCGGTGATCAACGTGGTCATGGCGCCGCGCATCGGCCGCCTGATCGGGCGCTGGGGCGAGCGGCGCGCGCTGATCTTCGAGTACCTCGGCCTGATCCTGGTCTTCGGCGCCTACGCCTTCGTCGAGAACGCGGCCCTGGCGGCCGGGCTCTACGTGGTCGACCACCTGTTCTTCGCCCTGGCGATCGCGATCAAGACCTACTTCCAGAAGATCGCCGATCCCGCCGACATCGCCGCCACCGCCGGGGTCAGCTTCACCATCAACCACATCGCCGCGGTGGTGATCCCGGCCGCCTTCGGCTTCCTCTGGCTGGTCTCGCCGGCGGCGGTCTTCCTCTCGGGCGCGGCCATGGCGGCGGTCTCGCTGGCCCTGTCCCTGCTGGTCCCGCTGCTGCCGCGCCCGGGCAACGAGACGCTGCTCGCCGAACGCCGCCCCGCGGTGCCGGCCGCGGCGGCGGAGTAGGACTGGGCCAAACCCGGGTCCCCTCACCCTCCCACCGCTTCGCGGCGGGCCCCTCCCTCTCCCCCGGGGAGAGGGATGTGGAGGCTTGGCGCGGCCGAAGGCCGAGCCTTAGCCGGAGCTGGGTGAGGGGTGGGGTCTATGCCGGGCGGCGGGCCTTGAGGGCGGCGGTCAGGGTTCCGTCGTCAAGGTAGTCGAGCTCGCCGCCGACCGGGACGCCGTGGGCCAGGCGGGTGACCGAGACCCCGCTGGACGACAGGCGTTCGGCCACGACGTGGGCCGTGGTCTGGCCGTCGACCGTGGCGCCGAGGGCCAGGATCACCTCCTCGACCTCGGACGCCGCGGCGCGCTCGACCAGGGAGCCGATGCGCAGCTGCTCGGGCCCGCGGCCGTCGAGCGCGGAGAGCGTGCCGCCCAGGACGTGATAGCGGCCCTTGAAGGCGCCGCTGCGCTCCAGCGCCCAGAGGTCGCCGACCTGCTCGACCACGCAGATCACCCCCGGCTGGCGGCGCGGGTCGGCGCAGATCCCGCAGGGATCGACGGTGTCGATGTTGCCGCAGCGGCTGCAGGTCCGGATCGCCTCCCCCGTCCGCTGCAGCGCCGCGGCCAGGGGCAGCAGGAGCTGCTCGCGCTTGGCGATGAGGTGCAGGGCGGCGCGGCGCGCCGAGCGCGGCCCCAGGCCGGGCAGGCGCGCCAGCAGCTGGATCAGGGTCTCGATCTCGTTCTTGGTCACGGGAACGCCAGGGTGGCCGCAGCAGCCCGCCTCAGAAGGGCAGCTGGAAGCCGGGCGGCAGGCTGAGGCCGCCGGTCAGCTTCTTCATCTCCTCGGCGACGTGGGCCTCGACCTTGGCCTTGGCATCCGCGGCGGCGGCGACGATCAGGTCCTCCAGGACCTCGATCTCGCCCGGATCGACGATCTTGGGATCGATCTTGACCGCGCGCAGCTCGCCCTTGCCGCTCATGGTGACCTGGACCATGCCGCCGCCGGAAGCGCCGGTCATCTCGGCCTCGGCCAGCTGCTGCTGCATCTCGGCCATCTTGGCCTGCATCTCCTGCGCCTGCTTCATCATCTGACCGAGGTTCTTCATGCCTCCGCGTCTCCTTCCTTGGGCGCGGCCGCAGCCGCGCCGGGCTCGGGTTCGGCCGCCGCCGCGTCGGCCTTGCGGCGGACGGCCAGAAGCTCGGCGCCGGGAAAGGTCTCCAGCGCGGCCTGCACCAGGGGATGCTGCAGGACCTCGTCGCGCTCCGTCGCCTCGGCGGCCCGGCGCTGCTCGGCCAGGGTCGGCGCGCCGGCCTCGCCCTCCGAGACGCTGACCATCCAGCGCCGGCCGGTCCAGTCCTGGAGCAGCCGCCCGACCGTGCCCGCGAGCTTCGGCGGCGCCAGCTCGCCGGGGCGGAACTCCAGAATGCCCGGGGCGTAGCGGACCAGGTGCACGTGGTCGCTGAGATGGACCGCCAGCTTGCCCTCCTTGCGGTCCCAGAAGAGCCGAATCAGGCCCTCGAAGCTCTCGGGCACCGCCGCGGTCGCGGCCTCGGGCTGCGCCTCGGCGCGCGCCCGGGTTTCGGGGTGATCCTGCGGGGCCGGCTCGGGCGCCGCCTGACGGGCCAAGGCGGCGGCGCCGCCATTGCCGCCGCCGGTCGAAACCGGCGCCCTCGCCGCCCCGGTCTTCGGGCCGCCGCCGGTCGCGGCCTTGTCGCCCTCCGCAAGCTGGCGAACCAGGGCCTCCGGCGTCGGCAGGTCGCTCATGTAAGCCAGGCGGATCAGCACCATCTCGGCCGCCTGCAGGGGCCGCTCGGCGGCCTGGGTCTCCTGCAGGCCCTTGAGCAGGACCTGCCAGGTCCGGGACAGCACCGGCAGGGACAGGCCCTCGCTCAGCGCCTTGCCGCGGGTCCGCTCGGCCTCCGGCGTGCCGGGGTCTTCCAGCATGGCCGGCACGACCTTGGCCCGGGTCAGGAAGTGGGTCAGCTCCAAGAGGTCGGACAGCAGGGTCGCCGGGTCGGCGCCGGCGGCGTACATGTCGCTCAGCAGGGCCAGCGCCTCGGGCAGCTTGCCGCGCAAGGCCGCCTCGAAGAGGTCGAAGATCCGGGTCCGGTCGGCGAGGCCCAGCATCTCAGTGACCCGGGCCGCGGTCACGTCGCCGCCGGTGTGGGCGATGGCCTGGTCGAGCAGCGACAGGCCGTCGCGCGCCGAGCCGTCGGCCGCCTTGGCGATCAGGGCGATGGCCGCGGGCTCGGCCGCGACCTCCTCCTTCTCGACGATGGCGGCGAAGCGGTCGCGCAGCACCGCCTCGTCGATCCGCCGCAGGGTCAGGCGCTGGCAGCGCGACTGCACGGTGATCGGCACCTTGCGCAGCTCGGTGGTGGCGAAGATGAAGACGACGTGCGGCGGCGGCTCCTCCAGGGTCTTAAGGAGCGCGTTGAAGGCGCTGGTCGAGAGCATATGCACTTCGTCGATGATGTAGACCTTGCGCCGGGCCGAGACCGGACGGTAGCGCACGCCCTCGATCAGCTCGCGGATGTCGGCCACGCCGGTGCGGCTGGCGGCGTCCATCTCGATGACGTCGACGTGGCGGTCCTCGGAGATCGCCGTGCAGTGCTCGCAGAGCCCACAGGGCGCCGCCGTCGGGCCGCCGCCGCCGTCGGGGCCGACGCAGTTGAGCGCCCGGGCGATGATCCGGGCGGTCGTGGTCTTGCCGGTGCCGCGCACCCCGGTCAGCAGGAAGGCCTGGGCGATGCGGTCCTGGGCGATGGCGTTGGTCAGGATCCGGACGATGGCCTCCTGGCCGGCTAGCTCGGACAGGCGGGTCGGGCGATACTTACGGGCCAGCACCCGGTAGGCGCCCTCGGGCCCGTCCTGGCCCCGGGGCAGATCTGGCGGCAGGTCCTGCGCCTGCGGCGGGTCTGGGCTCTCGGAGGCGCTCATCCGGTGCTTCGCTCGCGCTGTCTTTCGGCTGCCCAGTATAGTCGTCCGACCGGCCCTCTGTCGAAGCAAGAGGCGTCGGCGGCGAGAAGAATGGGGCCCCGGACCGGGTCCCGTGGACAGGAGGCGGGAGGCTGGACGAACGACCCGGACCGAACTCGTTACGGCTGCTTCCTTCCGGATCTGACCGGGTTGGCGAGGGGTCCGTCCGCCGCCAACCTCCCGGGCCTATATATCAGCCGCCGGCCCCGCCGGCGCAAGCGATTCCCGACCCTCAAGCGCCGCCTTTGCAGGCTCCCGGATCGGCGTCGAAGAGGCAGTCGGCCAGGCGCTCGGCAATGATCGGCGCCAGGGCCGCCTTGAGGCTGCCGGGATCGCCGGGGTCGGCCAGCAGGAGGCGGAAGGGTCCGAGCTCGACCTCGCGCGTGGTCTTGAGCTTGCGCGGGTCGCGCAGGGTGAAGGTGAAGGACATCAGGGTGAAGGACTTCGGGTCCTCGGGGTACTTGAGGATCTTGCGGGAGCGGACCGCGACGTCCAGGCGCTTGCCGGAGGTGCAGGACAGCAGGTCCAGGTCGTCGATCAGGTTGTGCGCCTCGTTGTTGCGCACGACCTCGAAGCTGTAGGGCCTGCGCCCGTCCTCGGGCGCCAGTTCCTCGAGCACCTCGCCGACGGTCTCGGAGATCCGCACCGGCCGGAGGCGCCGGCCGGCGCCCTCGGGGTCGGTGTAGATCCAGATCCGCGGCTGCTGTCGGAAGCCGATCAGGCAGCCGAAGGACTGCGCCCGGACCTCGACGGTCAAGCCCGGCAGCAAGATGACAGCGAGCAGACATGCGGCCATGACGGAGCGGGCCATGGGCCTGATCCCCTTATTGTTCTTGTCACCCCCCAGGGCGGCCGCCTCGCCCGACCCATCCGATAGACTGCGACGGACGCGGTCGGCGCGCAAGGGGTCGCGCCGGAATCCGACCCTGAGCCAATGGGGAACCCCGCCAGGCCGACTTGCTCCGGCGGGCCCACCGCAGCAGCCAGGCGCTTGACTCACGCGAGTCCGGAATTTAGTATACCGATCAGTATACTAAAGGAGCCGAAACGATGCGAGCGATTGTGAGCGATCCGACCTCGGCGGCGAAGGACCGCCTCGAGCGGTGCTATTCCGGCGGTGCGTGCGACTGGACCCGGATCTATCGGCCGAAGAGGGAGATGCTGAACTTCGCGAGCCGCTATCACCTGGTCTATCCGGCGCTCGCTTACTTCGTCGAACTCAAGCGGGATCCAAGCCAGGCCGAGAGGCTGCGGCCACAGCTGGATGCGATCTATCGCGGCCTTCTCGAACCGAGGTGCTGGACCTACTGGCATAGCGAGCTCGGCGAGCAGACCTGGCCGTTGCAGGAACGGAACCTGACCTATGCCGGGCGTCTCGCGACCTTCATCGGGTTCTACATCGACGCCTTCGGCGCGCCGCCGGCCGACCGCATCGAGCTCGAGGGGCGTGCGACGACCTATGAGGAGCTCTCCCGCGGACTCTGGGAACAGATGACGGTATCGCCGAGCTGCGGCGTGAGCTGCTACCACCACCAGTCGATGGTGATGTGCAACGCGCACATGCTGATCAACAACAGGCTCCACGATCGCCTCTTCGGGACCGATTTCGCCGCCGCGAACGCCAGGTGGCTGGCAACCGTCGAGGACCATCTGCTGAGCGGCGAGGAGACCGGCCCGCTGTTCTACTTCGGCACCCAGCCGGACAAGCCGTTCCCGCTGGTCGAGAAGCGTGCGCTGGGCGCGGACATCTGGGCGCTTTTCCTGATGAGCGGGGTCGTGCCGGATCGCGTGACGACCTGGTTCGAGCGCTGGCAGCGGAACATCGTCTCCGCGGGCGGCGGCGCCTTCGTCCGGGTCGCCGACTGGGAAGCCGAGCAGGAGTTCTCGTCGAACGAACTTGCCACGGCCTGGGCCTTCTGCCTGGCCAAGGAACTGGGGCAAAGGAGCCGGGCGGAACGTCTACGACGGTATCTTGTGCCAAGGGTCGAGGATGGTTTCGAGCTCGATCCCTACAATACCGGTCTGTTCCTGCTGGGCGAAGGCCTGGAAGCAGGCGCCTTCCACCGGCTGATCAACGGCCCGCTTGGAAGAGCATAGTGCGCGGCATACCGGCGGAGACCCGAAGGCGCATCCTCGAAGCCGCAGCGGATCTGTTCTATGCCAAGGGTATTCGCGCCGTCGGCGTCGACGCCGTCGCTTCGGCGGCAGGGGTCACGAAACGGACCCTCTACCTACATTTCGACAGCAAGGACGATCTGATCGCGGCCGTCCTGGAGGCGCGAAACGAGCCCGTCCTCGCCGGCTTGATCAAGTCGATGAATCGGGTCTCCGGTGGCCTTGCAGCGCAGGTCGAAGGCTTGTTCCGGGCCTTCGCCCGGCAGGCCGGCAATCCGAAATGGCAGGGCTGCCCCTTCGCCCGCGCGGTCTCGGAACTTCGCGAGACCCCGAACGAAGCCGTCTCCGACATCGCGGCGAAGCACAAGCGGGCCTTCGAGGAATGGCTGGCGGGTCACCTGGCATCCCACGGCGTCAATGAGCCGGCCCGGCTCGCCCGGCAATTGATGGTCTTGCTTGACGGCTGCATCACCCAGATCCTGATCCATCGCGATCCCGCCTATGCGGAGGCGGCCGCAGATGCGGCGGTCGAGCTGGTCGAGCACCGACTGTCCGACAAGCGTAAGGCCGACTGACGCAGGGTTGCGCAAGGGCGCTGATTGCCCGGCGTCGGAAGCTGTGCCACCTTCGCCTCGGCATGCCCGATCCCGACCACCGGAAGCCCAACTTCTATGCCAGCGGCGGGCTGGACCGCGCCCACGACAGGCGCGGCGACCCGTCCTGGCTGGCCGAGCGGCTGGCCGACCCGCGGACCCTGCTGGTGCCGGTCTGGCGCCAGCGCAACCTCTTCCTGCAGGTCGAGGTGCCGCGGGCCCGTTTCCTGCGGACCGACGAGGCCGGGCACCTGGTCGAGCAGTCCGCCGGCCTGGCCCTGCTCGGGCTCTACGAGGAGACGGCCTACATCGCCCTCGACCTGACGCCCCTGGAGGCGCCCGAGCCGGGGCCGGCGCTGACCGCCGACAGCGCCTTCCAGGACATCCGGGCGGTCGGCCCCCTGCTGGCCCATTGGGAGGGCGCGCTGCTGGCCTACGCCCGGGGCATGATGTACTGGCATTCGCGGCACCGCTTCTGCGGCCTCTGCGGCCATCCGACCGAGAGCCTGGAGGCCGGGCACCTGCGCCGCTGCCGCAATCCGGACTGCGGCACGCCGCATTTCCCGCGCACCGATCCGGCGGTGATCATGCTGGTCCATGACGGCGCGCGCTGCCTGATGGGCCGCCAGGCCGTCTGGCCGGCCGGCATGCACTCGACCCTGGCCGGCTTCGTGGAGCCGGGCGAGAGCTTGGAGGACGCGGTCGCCCGCGAGGTCGAGGAGGAGAGCGGCATCCGCGTCGACGAGGTCCGCTACCATTCCTCCCAGCCCTGGCCCTTCCCCTCCTCGATCATGCTCGGCTTCCACGCCCGCTACGCCGGCGGCGAGCTCGTGGTCAATCCCGATGAGCTGGAGAGCGCGCGCTGGTTCACCCGCGACGAGCTGCTCAACTCGCCGGAGGACGACAGGCTGCGCCTGCCGCGCCGGGACTCCATCGCGCGGCGCCTGATCGAGGACTGGCTGGCGGGCTGACGGCCGCCCCGCGCCCGACCGATGGGCCGAGACGAGCCCGATACTCCGGATTCAGTCGAACGGCTCCAGCCGCCGCTCGAGCACGCCAGATCTCGGAACTACCGATCCAATTAAAATTTAAAGTCGTATATATTTGGTGATTTTCTAACATTGATTGCCGGACTATGCTCGAGAAACACCTTAGAGCGTAACACCTACATGATAAGACAATCACTGATTGTCACGAGTGAGATCCTGAATGACAGATCCTTGACAGGGAGAACCAAAATCATGCGCACATGCTTCGCGTTCGTCGCATCGCTCTTGACCCTCGCGATTGCGGAGGGATCGGCCCAAGCGAAGACCGAGCTGACCGGCGACGTCATCGACGGCAAGCCGGTGATCTCCAAGCTCGACGTGGCCAGCCTGGAGGGCGGCAAGCTTCACAAGTTTTTCTTTTCCCCCGGCGACACCAACATCGGGCACGGCTACTACGTCCCGATCATGGTCGCCAAGGGACCGAACGACGGCATCCGCCTGCTGCTGAATGCCTCGGTACACGGCGACGAGCTCAACGGCATCGCCGTGATCGAGCGGATCTTCGCGAAGCTGGATCCGGAGTCCTTGACCGGCGCGGTCGTCGCGATACCCGGCGTCAACCCCTCCGGTATGCTCCACGACAGCCGGTACTATCGCGCCAGCACCGACGGTGGCGCGACAGAGGACCTCAACCGGCTGGCGCCCGGCAAAGAGGGCTCCAGCAACCCGGCCGAGCGTTACAACGACAAGCTCTGGTCGCAGATCTACGACGGCAACGTCGACTACGCGATCGACATGCATACCCAGTCGCGCGGCACGGAGTATCCGCTCTTCGTCTTCGCCGACTTTCGCAATCCCAAGATCCGGCGCATGGCCGAACTGCTGCAGCCGGACATGATCAAGATCGACAAGGGGCAGGAGGGCACCTTCGAGACCACCTTTGTCGAATCCGGGGTTCCCGCCGTCACCTACGAGATCGGCAGCCCGAAGAAGTACCAGTGGGACTACATCGAACACGCCCAGAAGGGCATCCGCAACGTGATGGTCGACCTCGGCATGCTGCAGGGCGAGATCGAAGACCTGGGAATCGAGACCTTCGTCGGCAACGAGTACAGCACCGTGCGCGCAGACGTCGGCGGCTTCACCGAGGTGCTGGTCGAGCTCAAGGAGGAGGTCAGCAAGGGTCAGAGCGTGGCCCTTCAGCGCAACGCCTTCGGCGAGCTCAGGGCGGAATACGAAGCGCCCTTCGACGGCCGCGTGCTCTCGCTGGCGACCGATCCGGTCCGCGAACCGGGTCTGACCGTGGTGCGGGTCCTGCGCTTGAACGGCGAGGAGAGCTGCCGCTACGGCTGCTGAGCCGGCGCCCCGATGGCCTCCGCCGACCGCAAGGACGGCCGGGACGAGGCGGACCCGTGTGCACCGGAGCCGCGGCTCAACCGCCCCGGTACTCGCCGCTGCTGCGGAAGGGGTGGGCGGCGTAGACGCCGAGGATCTTGACCTCGCGGGAGAAGAAGCTCAGCTCCTCGAGGGCCAGGCGGACCAGGCGGTCCTCGGGATGGCCTTCGATGTCGGCGTAGAACTGCGCCACCGTGAAGTTGGCGTCGACGATGTAGCTTTCCAGCTTGGTGATGTTGATGCCGTTGGTCGCGAAGCCGCCCAGGGCCTTGTAGAGCGCCGCCGGCACCGAGCGCACCCGGAACACGAAGGAGGTGATCACCGGGCCCTGGTCGGACTCGGGATGCACCGGATCCTTGGCCATCAGCAGGAAGCGCGTGGTGTTGTGCTCGGTGTCCTGAACGTCTTCGGCCAGGCTGTCGAGGCCGTAGATCTCGCCGGCCAGGGCGGAGGCGATGGCGGCCCGGCTGGGGTCGCCCGCCGCCGCGACCTCTTCGGCCGCGCCCGCGGTGTCGGCACGAACCACGGGCTTGTAGCCATGGCGGCGGATGAAGTCCCGGCATTGCGAAAGGGCCTGGACGTGGCTCTGCACCGTCCGAATTCCCTCCAGCTGGGCGCCCTTGGGCGCCAGGAGGTGATGATCGACCCGCTGGAAGTGCTCGCCGATAATGTGCAGGCCGGACTCGGGCAGCAGGTGGTGGATGTCGGCGACCCGGCCGGCGCTGGAGTTCTCGATCGGGATCATCGCCAGGCGCGCCCGGCCGTCGGAGACCGCGGCGAAGGTGTCCTCGAAGTCCGGACAAGGCAGGGTCGTGAGATCCGGAAAGACCGCCCGGCAGGCCATGTCCGAATAGGCGCCGGCGACGCCCTGGAAGGCGATGAAGGGCTCGGGCTGAGGGGGTTCGGCCATGACGGGTCCTGCGGAGAAAGCCTTCTGGGCGGCTATTGGGGGCTATCCGGCCGAAGGTGCCATGAGCTCGCGGATCCGGGCCAGATCAACGGGAGTATCGACACCGAGCGGATCGCTGTCAATCAAGGCCAGGTCGATCCTGAGGCCGTCGTCCATGGCCCGCATCTGCTCCAGCTTGCGCTCCAGCTCGCGGGCCGAGGGCGGCAGGGCGACGAAGCGGGCCAGGGCCTCGCGGCGGTAGGCGTAGATGCCGACGTGGTGATAGGCGGGGCCGCCGTGCCCCTCGGGCAGCTTGCGCAGGAAATCCTGCGCCTGCGCGATCCGTCCGCCCCCGAAGTCGCCCAGGGCTTTGACCACATGGGGATCGTCGCGTTCGGCCGGGTCTTCGATCAGGACCGCCGCGGTCCCGATGTCGACCGCAGAGTCCTCCAGGGGCACCAGCACCGCGCGCAGAACCGCAGGGTCGAGGTTCGGCAGATCGCCCTGCAGGTTGACGACCACGTCGTGACGGCCCTCGGGGTCGACGAGCTGGACCGCCTCCCAGATCCGGTCGGAGCCGCTGGGATGATCGGGGCGGGTCAGCACCGCCCGGCCGCCCGCCGCCTCGACGGCGTCGGCGATCGCCTGCTCGGCGCAGGCCACCAGCACCGGGCCGACGTCGGCCTCCATGGCGCGAAGCCAGACCTGCACGATCATCGGCCGGCCGTGAATGTCGGCCAGCGGCTTGTCGGGCAGGCGCGTGGATGCCAGGCGCGCCGGAATGACGACGAGAGGAGTCATGTGAAAGGCGGGGCCGTGCTGTCTCGACTTCGCCGCAGAATAGGGTTGCCGGGCGCGCCGGAAAAGCGCTTTCGCCCAGGCCACGCAGTATTGAACGGGCCCCGGTCCGCCGGTATGGTCACGCCGCCGAAAATCAAAGAACCAGTGCATTCCAGGGGACGGGTATGGACTCCCTCGAACTGAACAAGATCGTCGCAGCCATCCTGGCCGCCGGTGTCATCGCCATGACGGCCGGCTTCTTCGCCGGCTTCGTCGTGCCGGTGGCGGAAGCGCCGGAAGAGCGAGCCTATGTCATCGCGACGCCCGGCGAGGACGAAGCCGTGGCCGATGCGGAACCAGCCGAGGCGGTCGAGGAGTCGGTCATGGTGCTGCTCGCCTCGGTCGATCCGGTGGCCGGCGAGAAGGTCTCCAAGAAGTGCACGGCCTGCCACAGCTTCGACGAGGGCGGCGCCAACCGGGTCGGGCCCAACCTCTGGGACATCGTCGGCCGTCAGATCGCCGCGGTGGAGGGCTACGGCTATTCCGATGCGCTGTCCGGCATGTCGGGCGAGATCTGGAGCTACGAGAGCCTGGACGCCTTCCTGGCCGCCCCCAAGACCTGGGCGCCGGGGACCAAGATGGCCTATGCCGGCCTGAAGAAGGTCGAAGACCGGGCCGAGCTGATCGCCTACCTGCGGAGCCTGAGCAACGACCCGCAGCCGCTGCCGGAGCCCGCGCCGGCGGAGGAGCCGGCCGCCGAGTCGGCCAGCGAGGGCACCGGCGAGATGGCGGCCGAAACGAGCGGCGAGATCGCCGCGGAGACGGAGCCGGACCCTGCCGAGGCCGCGGCGGAGATCGCCGAAGCGGCTGAGGGCGAGGCCGCCGGCGAAGCGACCGCCGCAGTGGCGGCAGCCGCGGCCGCCGAGACCCAGCAGGTGGCCGCCGAGGCCACCGAGACCCAGGAAGCGGCCGCGCCCGCGTCGGACGCCGCAGCCGGCCTCGGCGCGATGATCGCCGCCGCGGATCCCGCCGCCGGCCAGAAGGTCGCGCGCAAGTGCAAGGCCTGCCACACCTTCGACAGCGGCGGCAAGAACCGGGTCGGGCCGGCGCTCTACGGCGTTCTCGGCCGGGGGATCGCCGGCGTCGAGGGCTACAGCTATTCCTCGGCCTTCGAGGGCAAGGCGGGCGAGACCTGGAACTACGACAACATGGCGGCCTTCCTGGCCAAGCCCAAGGAGTGGGCGCCGGGGACCAAGATGGCCTTCGCCGGCCTGCGCAAGGAAGAGGACATCGCGGCCATGCTGGCCTACCTGCGCCAGCAGCACGACAGCCCGCCCGCCCTGCCGGAATAGGCGCCGCGGCCGTGCCGGCGGACGGCAGCGTAGACCGGCTGGAGGGCTATCTCGCGCTGGCCGAGCGCCTGGCGGAGCAAGCCCGGGCCGTCACCCGGCGCTGGTTCGCCGCCCCGCCGCCGGTCGAGGACAAGGCCGACGCCTCGCCTGTGACCGCCGCCGACCGGGAGGCCGAGGCGCTGATGCGGGCGGGGATCGCCGCGGCCCATCCCGAGCACGGCATCCTCGGCGAAGAATACGGCCAGGAGCGGGGCGACGCCGAGTTCGTCTGGGTCCTGGACCCGATCGACGGCACCAAGCGCTTCATCACCGGCCAGCCCTGGTTCGGCACCTTGATCAGTCTCACCCGGCAGGGCCGGCCGATCCTCGGTGTGATCGATCTCCCGATGCTCGATCAGCGCTGGACCGGCGCCCTGGGGCGACCGACCTTGCTGCGCCAGGGCGACAGCGTCGGCGAGGCCCGGACCCGGCCCTGCGCCGGGCCGGGCGCGGCGATTCTCGGCGCGACCTCGCCGGAAATGTTCCATGGCCAGGACGCCGCGGCCTACCGGCGCCTGCGCCAGGCGGTGAAGTTCCCGGTCTTCGGCGGCGAGTGCCTGTCCTACGGCCTGCTGGCGAGCGGCCGCATCGACCTGGTGCTGGAGGCCGACCTCGGGGTCTACGACTACCTGGCCCAGGTGCCGGTCATCGAGGGCGCCGGCGGCAAGATCACCGATTGGCGGGGCCGGCCGCTGACCCTCGGCTCCGACGGCCGGGTGCTCGCCGCCGGCGATCCGCGCCTCCACGCGGCCGCCCTGGCGCTGCTCGCCGGCGATTAACTTTTCGTCAACCCTATGGCCGGAGCCTTGCTTCACCGGAAAAAACACTCTAACTGCCTAGGCGTGCGCAAGACCAAGCCACCTCGAAGAGCGCTGTTGCGCCCGACCGGCGCCGCCCTGGCCCTGCTGCTCGCCCTGGCCGCACAGCCCGCGGACGCGGAGACCGAAAGCGCCGGCGGCGCGGAGGCCGGCCAGAAGATCCACCGCGCCCACGCCATCGCCATGCACGGCGAGCCCAAGTACGGCCCGGACTTCACCCACTTCGACTACGTCAACCCGGATGCACCCAAGGGCGGGACGCTGCGGGTCGGCACGCGCGGCACCTTCGATTCCTTCAATCCCTGGATTGCCAGGGGCACGCCGATCTCGCCGGGCGGCGACACGCTCCTGACCAAGAGTGCCGACGAAGCCTTCACCGAATACTGCCTGATCTGCGAGTCCGTGGAGTGGCCCGAAGATCGCTCCTGGGTGACCTTTCACCTGCGTCCCGAGGCCCGCTGGCACGACGGACAGCCGATCACGCCCGAGGACGTGATCTTCTCCCTCGATATCCTCAAGGCGAAGGGCCGGCCGATCTACAGGTTCTATTACGGCTCGATCGAGCGGGCCGAGAAGGTCGGGCCACGATCCGTCAAGTTCCATTTCGCCGAGGAGCAGAACCGGGAACTGCCGCTGATCGCCGGCCAGCTGCCGATCCTGGCCAAGCACCACTGGGAAGCGCGCGACTTCGAAAAGACGACGCTCGAGCCGCCGGTCACGAGCGGTCCCTACAAGGTCACCGACTGGGAACCTGGCCGCTACGTCGTCTACGAACGGGTCGATGACTATTGGGGCAAGGACCTGCCGGTCAATCGCGGCCGGCACAACTTCGACCGCCGCCGGACCAACTTCTATCGCGACGAGACGGTGATCCGGCAGGCGCTGAAGGCCGGCCAGCTGGACTATCGAGACGAGAACACGGCCAAGTCCTGGGCCAAGGACTACGAGGTTCCGGCCGTCGCTCGCGGCCTCCTAAAGATGGTGGCGTTCAAGCACGGCCGTCCGACCGGCATGCAGGCCTTCGTCTTCAATACGCGCCGCCCGGTCTTCAAGGACCGCAAGGTCCGGGAGGCGCTGGGCTATGCCTTCGATTTCGAGTGGACCAATCCGACGCTCTTCTTCGGCCAGTACACGCGCAACTACAGCTATTTCGGGAATTCCGAGCTGGCCTCGACCGGGCTGCCGCAGGGCCGCGAGCTCGAGATCCTAGAGCCCTACCGCGGCAAGGTCCCTGACAAGGTCTTCACGGAGGCGTTCCTGGTCCCCAAGACCGACGGGCGCGGCTGGCCACGGGAGAACCTGCTGAAGGCCGCAACACTGTTGGAAGAGGCGGGCTGGAAGGTCGACTCAAAGGGTGTCTTGCGCAATGCGGAAAGTGGCAAGCCCTTCGTGTTCGAGATGCTCCTGGTCAGCCCCGCGTTTCAGCGCATCGCCCTGCCCATGGCACGCAACATGAAGCGGCTCGGCATAGAGATGAAGGTGCGCCTGGTCGATTCCTCGCAATACATCAACCGGCTCAGAGCCAAGGACTACGACATGCTGTCGTCCGGTTGGGGCCAGAGCAGTTCTCCCGGTAACGAGCAACGCAACTACTGGTCGACCGCATCCGCCGATGCTGCGGGTTCGCGCAACTTTCCGGGGATCAAGGATCCAGTCATCGACGACCTGATCGAGCTTCTAATCCAGGCGCCAAGCCGCGAAGAGCTGATCTTCAGGACCCGAGCTCTGGACCGTGTCCTGCTTTGGGGTTTCTACATCATCCCGGCATGGCATCTGCAGGTCGATCGAATCCTTTATTGGGACAAGTTCTCCTACCCGGAGACGCCGCCGTCGGACGGCACATCGACCGACTTCTGGTGGTTCGATGAAGACAAGGCCGCCGCCCTCGGGGCGCAGATGCCGGGCACCCGACAGGGCAATGGGATCGCGGGCCAAGCGAGCCAGGGATTTGACGGGCGCAAGCTCTTCGGCCTTTCCTTCTTCATCGTCCTGATCGTCGCCGCCTGGTTCGCCTTCCGGGTTGGCAGCCGCCGACGGGACGAGGGGATTGCGGTGATCGAGTCATGACGGCCTACATCATCCGCCGGCTCTTCCTGCTGATCCCGACCTTGTTCGTGATCATGCTGATCAACTTCGTCGTCCTGCAGTTCCTGCCGGGCGGGCCGGTGGAGCAGATCATCGCCGAGATCACCGGCGAAGGCAGCGAGATCACGGAGCGCGTCACACGCGGCGGCCAAGGCGAGCTCTCGACCCAGACCTCGGGCCCGCAGGCCGGCGCGGGACAATCCGAAGGGCCGCGCGGGGCATATCGTGGGGCCCAGGGGCTGGATCCGGAATACATTGCCGAACTGGAGAAGCAGTTCGGTCTGGACAAGCCCTGGTACCAGCGCTTCTGGATCATGCTCGCCAACTACGCCGTCTTCGACTTCGGCGACTCCTTCTTTCGCGACCAGCCCGTGGTCGACCTCATCGTCGAAAAGATGCCCGTCTCCATTTCTCTCGGCGTTTGGTCCACCATAATCATCTATCTGATCTCCATCCCCCTGGGAGTCGCCAAGGCGGTACGCGACGGCACGGACTTCGACGTCTGGACATCGGGCGCGGTCATCATCGCCTATGCGATCCCGGGATTCCTCTTCGCCGTCCTGCTTCTGGTGGTCTTGGCCGGCGGTGTCTACCTGGATTGGTTCCCGCTTTCCGGCCTTACGTCGGAGGGCTGGGAGGATCTGTCCGTCATCGAGAAGGTGCTCGACTATCTCTGGCACCTGGCTTTGCCCGTCCTGGCCATATCCTTGAGCGGCTTTGCCGGACTCACGATGCTGACCAAGAACTCCTTCCTCGATCAGATCGGCATGCAATACGTCGCGACCGCGCGGGCCAAGGGCCTCGCCGAGCGCCGCGTGCTCTTCGGCCACGTCTTCCGCAACGCCATGCTGATCGTGATTTCCGGTTTCCCGGCCCTGCTGATCGGCATGCTCTTCACCGGCTCGTTTCTGATCGAAGTCATCTTCTCGCTCGACGGCCTGGGCCTGCTCGGCTTCGAAGCCATCTTCAATCGCGACTACCCCATCGTCCTGGGCACCTTGTATGCCTTCACCCTCTTCGGCCTGCTGCTGGGCATCATCACCGATCTGACCTACACCCTGATCGATCCCCGCATCGATTTCGAGACGCGGGAGACCTGAGCCGTGGCCGATCGCCTCTTCGGCAAGACACTGACGCCGATCAACCAGCGCCGCCTGGCCAATTTCAAGGCCAATCGCCGGGGCTATTGGTCCTTCTGGATCTTCCTCGTGGTCTTCGGTCTGTCGCTCTTCGCCGAGGTCATCGCCAACGACAAGCCTTTCCTGGTGGTGTTCGACGGCGGGATCTATTCGCCGATCCTGCGTTTCTATCCGGAAACCGAATTCGGCGGCACCTTGCGTTCGGAAGCCGACTACACGGACCCCGAGGTGCAACGGATGATCGATGACAAGGGTTGGATGCTCTGGCCGCTGATCCGCTTCAACCATCGCACCGTGGCCTGGGATCTCTCCGATCCCGCCCCGACCCCGCCCGATTCCAAGCACTGGCTCGGTACCGACGATCAGGCCCGGGACGTCGTCGCGCGCCTGATCTATGGCTTCCGGATCTCGGTGCTCTTCGGTTTCGCCTTGACCATCGTCTCCGCGATCATCGGAGTCAGCGCGGGCGCCATTCAAGGGTACTACGGCGGCTGGATCGATCTTCTGGCCCAGCGCTTTATCGAGATCTGGTCGTCGGTCCCGCAGCTCTACATCATCATCATCATTGCCTCGGTCATCGAACCGAACTTCTGGTGGCTGCTGATCGTGCTGTTGTTGTTCTCCTGGATCGGCTTCGTCGGCGTGGTGCGGGCCGAGTTCCTCAAGACCCGCAACTTCGACTACGTCCGCGCCAGCCGGGCGCTCGGCGCCACCAATACGCGGATCATCTTTCACCACGTTCTGCCCAACGCCATGGTCGCGACCCTCACCTTCATGCCTTTCACCTTGGCCGGGTCCGTGACCATCCTGACCTCCCTCGATTTCATCGGAGTCGGCCTGCCGCCCGGTTCGGCCTCGCTGGGCGACCTCTTGGCGCAGGGCAAGGCGAACCTGCAGGCGCCCTGGCTCGGGCTGACGGGCTTCTTCGTCATCGGCAGCATGCTGACCCTGCTGATCTTCATCGGCGAGGCGGTGCGCGACGCCTTCGATCCGCGCAAGCTCTTCGCCGCACCGCCGGCGGCGGAGAGCACGCCCGACGTGCGGCCGAGCACCACGCCGGAGCGCGCGCCGCAGGGGGCCGAGTGATGCCGGACGAAGGCATGGGCGGCGGTCCGCTCCTCAGGGTCAGCAGCCTGGGGGTCAACTTCCGCTCGCACCACGGCAAGACCGCGGCGGTCCGGGGCGTCTCCTTCGACATCGAGAAGGGCAAGACCCTGGCCCTGGTCGGCGAGAGCGGCTCGGGCAAGTCG
This sequence comes from Kiloniellales bacterium, assembly GCA_030066685.1. Classification (NCBI taxonomy): domain Bacteria; kingdom Pseudomonadati; phylum Pseudomonadota; class Alphaproteobacteria; order Rhodospirillales; species Kiloniellales bacterium. The sequence goes on from JASJBF010000011.1 coordinate 26,771, forward strand.
GTCTCGGCGCTGTCGATCCTGCAGCTCCTGCCCTACCCGGCCGCGACCCACACCCTCGGCTCCTCCGTCGTCTTCAAGGGCCAGCAGCTGATGGGCGCGCCGGCGCGCAAGCTGCGCCAGGTCCGCGGCGACCAGATCTCGATGATCTTCCAGGAGCCGATGACCTCGCTCAACCCCCTGCACAAGGTCGAGAAGCAGATCGCCGAGACCCTGATCCTGCACAAGGGCCTGAACCCGCAGCAGTGCCGCGGCCGGGTGCTGGAGCTGCTGCGCCTGGTCGGCCTGCAGGACCCGGAGAAGCGCCTGGGCGCCTATCCGCACGAGCTCTCGGGCGGCCAGCGCCAGCGGGTCATGATCGCCATGGCGCTGGCCAACGAGCCCGACCTGCTGATCGCCGACGAGCCGACCACGGCGCTGGACGTCACCATCCAGGCGCAGATCCTGAAGCTGCTGAAGGAGCTGCAGCAGAAGTTCGGCATGGCCATGCTGCTGATCACCCACGACCTGGCGATCGTCCGCAAGATGGCCGACCGGGTCTGCGTCATGACCGAGGGCGAGATCGTCGAGGCCGGCACGGCCTGGGACATCTTCGAGCGGCCCCAGCATCCCTACACCCAGAAGCTGCTGGCCGCCGAGCCCAAGGGCGCGCCGATCGCAGCCCCGGCCAGCGCGCCGGTCGTGATGCGCGGCGAGGACGTCAAGGTCCACTTCCCGATCAAGAAGGGCGTGCTCAAGCGTACCGTCGACCACGTGCGCGCCGTCGACGGGGTGACCCTGACGGTGCGCGAAGGCCACACCGTCGGCGTGGTCGGCGAGAGCGGCTCCGGCAAGACCACGCTCGGCCTGGCGCTGCTGCGCCTGCTTTCGTCGAAGGGCGGGATCGCCTTCAAGGGCGAGACCATCCAGGGCCTGGGCAGCACCGCGCTCCGGCCGCTGCGGCGCGAGATGCAGATCGTGTTCCAGGACCCCTTCGGCTCCTTGAGCCCGCGCCTCTCGATCGGCCAGATCGTCGAGGAGGGCCTGAAGGTCCACGAGCTGGGCGGCAGCCCGGCCGAGCGCGAGGAGATGATCGTCGCCGCACTGCAGGAGGTCGGCCTCGACCCGGCCTCGCGGCACCGCTATCCCCACGAGTTCTCCGGCGGCCAGCGCCAGCGCGTCGCCATCGCCCGGGCCATGGTCCTGAAGCCGCGCTTCGTCGTGCTCGACGAGCCGACTTCGGCCCTGGACATGTCGGTCCAGGCCCAGATCGTCGACCTCTTGCGCGATCTGCAGGAAAGGCACAAGCTGGCCTACATGTTCATCAGCCACGACCTTAAGGTGGTCCGTGCCCTGGCCGACGAGGTCATCGTGCTGCGCAACGGCCAGGTCATGGAGCACGGACCGGCGCAGAAGATCTTCGAGTCGCCCGATCACCCCTACACCCAGGCGCTCATGAAGGCCGCCTTCGAGCTGGAAGCGGTCGAGACCGGCGTCGTCGCCATGTGAAGGTGCAGCCGCCCTTGCGCTGGCCCCGCCCCTGCCTGCTCATCGTCCTGGCGCCGCTGCTCGCGGCCTGCCCGACCGCACCGGAAGAGGGAATCGAGACCAAGGTCGAGAACCCGGCCGAGAAACTTCTGCTGGCCGGCTGGTACTACGAGGAGCGCAACCGCCCGCGCCCGGCCGAGCGCCTGATCCGCGAAGCGATCCAGATCTACCAGGCGACGGGCGACCGCCTGGGCCTGGGCCACGCCTATCGGAGCTACGCGCTCTTCCTGCGCTCCGACGCGGTCAAGCGGGCGGCCGAGCTCTACGGCCGTGAAGGCTTTCTCGATCCCAGCATCACCTACGAAAACCGGCTGGCCCAGTCGATCGCCTACCTGGAGCGGGCGGCGACGCTCTACGAGCAGGAAGCCGCCTACGGATGGGTCATCAACGCCCAGCTCCAGCTCGGCTACGGGCACCACTTCCAGAAGCAAACCGCGGAGGCCTGCGCCGCCTTCGACCGCAGCCTGGAGGTCTACCAGCAGCACCGGGCCTCGACCGAGGCCAGCATCCGCCTGCCGCCGGGCGAAAGCAGCTACGAATCCTTCGTGGCGGCGATGAAGGACCAGTCCGAGTGTCCCAAGTGACCTCGGGCCCCGAGATCCCCGCGGCGCCTCGCCGCCCGGTTGAAAGCCCCGGCATTTCCCTGTAGCTCTCGGCCGTCGTGCATCGTTTGACCGCAGGGGCCTGGGGACTCTGGACATGGCGCTTCTCTTCAAGGGCGATATCGACCGCGGCGGCAGCTGGGAGCGGGCGCTGGCACGCCACGCGCCCGATCTCGAGCTGCGGTCCTGGCCGCAGCTCGGCGATCCGGCCGGGATCGACTATGCCCTGGTCTGGGCGCCGCCGCCGGGCCTGCTGGCCGGGCTGCCGAACCTCAAGGTCATCTTCTCGATCGGCGCCGGCATCGACCACCTGGCCAGCGATCCCGAGCTGCCGCCGGCGGTGCCCGTGGTGCGCATGGTGGAGCCCGGCCTGACCGCCGGGATGACCGAGTTCGTGGTCATGAGCGTGCTCTATCACCACCGCTTCATGCTCGACTACCTGGCCCAGCAGCGCGCCCGCGCGTGGCGGGAGATCTCCCAGATCGGCGCGCAGGAGCGGCGGGTCGGGGTCCTGGGCCTGGGAGTCCTGGGCCAGGACGCCGCCCGGAGTCTGCTGAGCTTCGGCTTCCCGGTCGCCGGCTGGAGCCGCAGCCCCAAGTCGGTGCCGGGTGTCGAGAGCTTTTCCGGCGTCGAGGGCTTGGCCGCCTTCCTCGGACAGAGCGACATCCTGGTCTGCCTCCTGCCCTCGACCGCCGAGACCCGCGGCCTGCTGAACGCGGAGGCCCTGTCAGCCCTGCCGCGCGGCGCCGCCATCGTGAACGCCGGCCGCGGCGACCTGATCGTCGAGGCCGACCTGCTGGCGGCCCTGGACGACGGCCGGGTCGGCGGCGCGACCCTGGACGTCTTCCCGGAGGAGCCGCTGCCGGCCAACAGCCCCTTCTGGGACCATCCGCGGGTCGTGCTCACGCCCCACGTCGCCAGCATGACCATCCCCGACAGCGCCGCCGCGGCCGTGGTCGGCCAAATCCGCCGCTTCGAGGCGGGCCAGCCGCTGGAGCACGTGGTCGAGGTCGCGCGCGGCTACTGAGCGCGTCGCCGGCTTGGCCTCGGAGGGCGCGCCCGCGCTATCCCGGCGTCCGCTCCGACGCTAATCTGCGCGACGAAGACGCGTACGCAAGCGCCGCGGGGAGGGAGTCCCATGTTCAACAACATCGTCTGTGCCGTCGACGGCTCCGAGCACGCGCTCAAGGCCGCAGAGGTCGCAAGCGCCCTGGCCGCCAAGTTCGGCGCCCGGCTGACCTTGCTGACCGTCACCAGGAAGATCACGGTGACGCCGGAGATCAAGCGCTACCTGGAGCTCGAGCACCTGACCGGGGAACCGCAGTACGTCCTGGACGAGATGACCAAGCGGATCCTGGAGGCGGCCGCCCAGGCGGCCCGGGCCGCTGGCGTCGCCTCGGTCCAGACCGAGGTCAGGATCGGCCCGCCGGCCCGGACCATCGTCGACTTCGCCAAGCGCAACGACGCCGACGCCATCGTGCTCGGCAGCCGCGGGGTCGGCGACATCGAGGGCGCCCTGCTGGGCAGCGTGTCGCACAAGGTCGCCAACCTGGCCGCGATGACGGTGATCGCCGTCAAGTGACCGGCGCCCCGGACGCAAGCGGGATCAACGCTTGCCGCCTTTCGGGGACCGAGAGCACGATTCAGATTTGAAGCCCAATCGGCTTCAAATCATCCCGCTCTGGCCAGCGCCTCGATCAGGCCGTAGATGGCGCGCAGGCCCATGGCCTCGCCGCCGGCGGGGCGGCCGGGCTTTGCCGCCAGGTTCCAGGCCATGACGTCGATGTGGATCCAGGCCTTGGCCTTGGCGACGAAGGACTCGAGGAAGAGCGCGGCGGTGATCGCGCCGCCGTAGCCGCCCTCGGAGACGTTGTTGAGGTCGGCGACCTTGCTGTCCAAAAGGCGCTTGTACGGCGCGTGCAGGGGCAGGCGCCACAGCGGGTCCTGGGCCGCCAGGCCGTGCTCAAGCGCCGCGGCCGCGGTGGCGTCGTCGTTGCAGAACAGGGCCGGCAGTTCCGTGCCCAGGGCGACCCGGGCGGCCCCGGTCAGGGTCGCGAAGTCGACCAGCAGATCGGGTTGCTCGCGATCGGCCTCGGTCATGGCGTCGCAGAGGATCAGCCGGCCCTCGGCGTCGGTATGGCCGATCTCGACGGTCAGGCCCTGGCGGGTCCTGATCACGTCAAGCGGCCGGAAGGCGTTGCCCGACACGCTGTTCTCGACCGCCGGGATCAGCATCCGCAGGCGCAGCGGCAGTTCGGCGGCCATGATCATCTGGGCCAGGCCCAGGACGTGGGCGGCGCCGCCCATGTCCTTCTTCATCAGCTTCATGCCGGCCGCGGACTTGAGGTCCAGGCCGCCGCTGTCGAAGCAGACTCCCTTGCCGACCAGGGTGACCCGCGGGCCCTTGGTTCCCCAGCGCAGGTCGATCAGGCGCGGCGCCCTGTCGGCGGCCCGGCCGACGGCGTGGATCATCGGGTAGTTCTTCTTAAGCAGGGCGTCCCCGGTGGTGACCGCGACCTTGGCGCCGTGCCGCCTGGCCACGGCCTTGGCCGCCGCGGCCAGCTGCGGCGGGCCCATGTCCTCGGCCGGGGTGTTGATCAGGTCGCGGACCAGGAAGGTCGCCTCGGCCGCCCGGGTCACCGCTGCCTTGTCCACCCCCTTGGGCCAGACCAGGACCGCGAAGTCGCGCTCGGGCGCCTTGTAGCGGGTGAAGGCGTAGCCGCCGAGGGCCCAGCCCAAGGCGGCGCGGCCCGCAGCCGCCGCATCCACGGCATCGTCCAGCCGGTAGCGGCCCGGGGGCAGGGCGCCGGGCAGGCCGCCATAGGACCAGATGTCCTCGCCCGCCTCGACCCCCAGCAGGACCCGGGCCAGCGCCCCCTCGGCATCGGGCAGCAGGGCGGTCGTGCCGGGCCGGGCCGTGAAGCCGATCCGCTCCACCCAGCGCCGGGTGGCGGCCGGCTGCGCCGCCAGCCAGGGCTCGAGCGCCGCCACGGTGAGTGGCGTGATGGTGACGGCCTCCTTCCCGGGCCGGGCGGTCAGATGCTGCAGCAAGGTCCTCGGCTCCCCCTTCCCCTCGGTCGTCCGCCGGATCACGGCAGATTGCCGACGGTAAGCGCCGCGCCCGACGCCAGCAACAGCCAAAGGACCAGGCGCCGGAACTGGCGGTCGTCGATCCGGCCATAGACGCGATGGCCCAGCCAGGCGCCCAGAGAGGTCGCCGGCAGGCAGACCAGGCCGAGCAGCAGGACCTCCCGGGTCACGACCCCGCCCAGGGCCTGGGAGATCAGGGCGAGGCTCAGGATCGTGAGGTTGAAGCCCTGGAAGACGCTGCGCTGCTCGTCCTTGCTCCAGCCCTTCAGGCCGCACCAGATGGTCGGCAGCGGCCCCGAGAGGCCGGCGAAGCCGCCCAGAACGCCGCCGCCGAAGCCCACCGCGGCATCGGCCAGGCGGCCGCCGAAGCTCAGGACCGGCAGCCTGCGCAGCAGCAGCATGATCCCAGCGTAGGCCAGCAGGAACAAGCCGACCAGGGCGCGGAAGACCTGCGGATCGAGGAGCCCGAGCAGCAGGACGCCCAGCGGCACGCCGGGCAGGCCGCCCGCCAGGAAGGGCCGAAGCCGTGACCAGACCAGACTGCGGCGCAAGCTCCAGAGCGATTGCAGCTGGCCGACCACGGAGCAGATCACCACCAGGGGCGCCGCCAGCAGGGGATCGAGGACGTGCAGCCAGACGCCCAGGGCGACCAGCCCGGTGCCGAAGCCGGCGAGACCGGTCACGAAGCCGGCCAGACCTGCCCCCAAGGCGACGATCAGGGCCAGGTCCGGGGTCATCGGCGAGGGGCGAAGGCGGGCATGGAAGGGTACTCGGTCGGGGGTTGCGCGAAGCCGCCGGCGCCACCGTGCGCTTGCCTCGGGGACGGCAGCGTCGCTAAATGCCGGTCACGTCACGAAGGGAGGGCTCGACTTGGCCGACTTTACCATCATCCTCGGGAACAAGAACTATTCCTCCTGGTCGCTGCGCGGCTGGCTGATCCTGGAGGCCAGCGGGGCCGAATACGACGAGGTCGTGATCCCGCTCGACCTTCCCGAAACCAAGGCCGCGATCCGCGCCCATTCGCCGAGCGGCCGGGTGCCGACCCTGAAGCACGGCGATCTGACCATCTGGGACAGCCTTGCGATCGGCGAGTACCTAGCGGAGTGCTTCCCCGAGGCCGGCCTCTGGCCCGAGGACCCGAAGCAGCGCGCCCAGGCACGCGCCATCGCCGCCGAGATGCACGCCGGCTTCGCCGCCCTGCGCGAGCACCTGCCGATGGACCTGCGCGGCCGCTTCCCCGGGCGCGGCCACGACGCGCCGGGCGTCGCCGCCGACATCTTGCGGATCGTCGAGATCTGGGAGGTCTGCCGGCGGGACTTCGGCCGGGGCGGCGACTTCCTCTTCGGGCGCTTCGGCATCGTCGACGCCTTCTTCGCCCCGGTGGTCGGCCGCTTCGTCACCTACGGCGTGTCGCTGGAGGGTGCGACCGCCGCCTATCGCGACGCGGTCTGGACCTGGCCGGCGATGAAAGCCTGGCGGACCGCCGCCGAAGCGGAGCCCTGGGTGATCGATCAGTAGCGCCGGGGATCAGTAGCGCCGGGGATCGGCGAAGGCTGCGGCCGCGCTCAGCGGCTGAGGGCCAGGTCGCCCGCGGCCTCGGTCTCCAGCACCCGCTTGGCGGCCTGGCGCAGATCGTCCATCAGGACATCGCTGGCCCGGCCGGCGGCCTCCGGATCGGCCTCGACGATTGCACCCATCACGGCGACGTGGAGCCGGGCCGAGGGCTCCAGGTCGCTGCCCGCGTGATGGGCGTACCAGAAGCGCCGGCTCAGGGTCTGCATGGGCGCCACGGCGGCCGTGGCAAAACGGTTGCGAGCGCCCTGGGCGACGATCGCATCGAAGGTCTTGTCCTGGCGCATGAAGCCCTCGAGATCGCCGGCCTCGGCGCGCCGGGTCATGCTGACCGCGCAGTCGACCAGCTCGCGGCGCAGCGCGTCCCGGGCCACCGCCGCCGCCCGCCGTGCCAGCAATCGCTCGAGCACCGCGCGAGCCTCGATCAGCGCCAGATGGTCGAAGGGATTGACCTCGGTGATGACCAGGCCCTTACCGGCCTGGACCCGGATCAGGCCCTGCGCGGCCAGGCGCTGGACCGCCTCGCGGGTCGGGGTGCGGCCGATCTCGATCATCTCGACCAAGGCCGGCTCGGTAACGGCCTCGCCCGGCTTCAGGCGCAGCGAGACGATCATCTCCTCAAGGCGCCGGAAGGCCTCGTCGGCCAGCCGCTTTTGTCCATCCGCAGGTCTCATCTGCTTCTCCGCCCGGTTCCGGCGCCAAATTTCGTTGGAATTTCAACGGCTCCCGGTACAAATATATTGCTAGCATATTTCCGCTATGGAAGACTAAGAAAACTTCGGGCCAAGCCCGTCTATCCCGAGCATAAAGGAATTCCGCGATGGCGATCGCCTGGTCGGGCGTCTTCCCCGCCCTGATGACCGAGTTCAAGCAGGACGAAAGCCTCGACCTGGAAGCGACGGCACGGCACATCGAGTCCTGCCTGGACGCCGGCTGCGAAGGCTTGGTCATGCTCGGCACTCTAGGCGAGAACGCCTCGCTCATGCCGGAGGAGAAGGAGGCGGTGCTGCGCGGCGCCGTCGAGGCCGCGGCCGGCCGGGTGCCGGTCCTCTCCGGCGTCGCGGAGTACACCACCGAGCTGGGCATCGCCCACGCAAAGCGCGCGGAGCGCGCCGGCTGCGCCGGCCTGATGGCCCTGCCCTGCATGGTCTACGAGCAGGACGAGCGCGAGGCCCTGGCCCACTTCGAGTCCCTGGCCGCGGCCAGCGACCTGCCGATCATGATCTACAACAACCCGGTCAGCTACAAGGTCGACCTCGGCCCGGAGGCCTTCCTCAAACTGGCCGGGAGCGAGACCATCGTCGCGGTCAAGGAATCCTCCCACGACAGCCGCCGGGTCACCGACATGATCAACGTCTGCGGCGACCGCTATGTGCTGTTCTGCGGGGTCGACGACTTGGTCCTGGAGAACCTGCTGTTCGGTGCCGCCGGCTGGGTCGCCGGGCTGGTCAACGCCTTCCCCAAGGAGGCGGTGGCGCTCTATCGCCTGGCCGTGGCGGGGCGGGTCGAGGAGGCCCTGGCGCTCTACCGCTGGTTCATGCCGCTGCTGCATCTCGACGTCGACAAGAAGCTGGTGCAGTACATCAAGCTGGCCAACCAGATCGCCGGCGAGGGCGCCGAGTGGGTCCGACGGCCGCGGCTGCCGCTGATCGGCGCGGAGCGCGAGCGTGTCACCGGAATCGTCGAGGCTGCGATCGCGCGCCGGCCTTCGATCTGATACCTAGAGCACGATGACATGAGGTCGAATCGACCTCTTGTCTGAATCGTGCTCTAAACTGTTGAAAGAGAGCGGGATTCAGACATGAAGCTGGATCGGCTTCATGTCATCCCGCTCTAGGAGCCTCGGTCGAAGCCCGCTATTCGGTGACGGTGGCCAGCTCTTCGTAGAAGCGCTCGGCACCCGGATGCAGGGGTATGCCGATGCCCTGAAGGGCGGTTTCCCGGGTGATCAGCTTGCCGGTCGGATGGCCCCGCCCCAGCAGGCTCGCGGTGTTCTCGTGCCACAGCGCCCGGGTGATCTCGTAGACCGTCTCCTCCTCGACCTCCGCACCGACCAGCCACTGCGCACCGACGCTGAGGGTCTCGGTCGCCGGCACGTTGAGGTAGGCCCCGGCCTGGATCCTGTAATGGCCGAAGAAGGGATACTTCTTGGTCAGGGCCTCGGCCTCCTCGCCCTTGATCGGCAGCAGGGTGATCGAGGTGTCCTCGGCCAGCGCGCTGACCGCCTTGGCCGGCGGCCCGGCGATGAAGAAGAAGGCGTCGAGCTCGCCGGCCCGCAGCTTGTCGATCGACAGCCCGGCCGGCACGTAGTGCGCCTCGATGTCCTTGGTGGTCAGCCCGTAGGCGCGCAGGATCAGGTCGGCGTCGACCTTGGTGCCCGAGCCTTCCTTGTCGAGAGAGACCCGCAGGCCCTTGAGGTCGCGCGGCGAGGTCAGCCGGGCGTCGCGGCGCACCACGATATGCACGGCCTCGGGGTAGAGGTTGGCGATGGCCCGAAGATTGCCGACCGCGCCTTTCTTGCTGTAGGCGCCCTTGCCGTTGTAGGCCCAGTAGGCGATGTCGGCCTGGCTGAAGCCGGATTCCAGGAGGCCGCGACCGATGGCGTCGACATTGTCGACCGAGCCGCTGGTCGACTGGGCCACCGCGATCAGGCCCGGCACGCCGCAGGAGCCGCCCACCTCGCAGGCCCGGCTGCCGGGCGGGCTGCTGATCGCAGTCGCGATGATGCCGCCGATGGGAAAGTAGGTGCCGGAGGTCGAGCCAGTGCCGATCCGGAAGAAGCGGATGTCCTCGGCCGAGGCGCCGGGCGAACCGGGAAGCAGGACCGCCCCAACCCCCAGGCTCAGCGCCGTGGCTGCGCCACCAAGCATGCCGACGAGCCGCAACCAGCGCCGGCGCGGGTGCTGATTTTGCTTTTTCTGTGCTGCCTGCGGGTCCTGCCGCACGGCTTCAGTCCGATCCCTCCGCCGGCCATCCTTCATGGATCGCCAATTGTTTGATATATAGCAGTTCGACTTGGTGCCTGCCAGGGCCAGACCCAGGAGAAGGCCCGGTCCAGGCAAAAATTCGCCCTGAGTCCCTTCTCATGATTTCTGTACGCGCGAAATAATCTCCGGCATCCCCGCAAATAGTGGTTCTTGCGATCGACCGGCCGGGTCGGCCTCGTCTTTCCCGTCGACCGGGACGACATCTCCGGTCAGGCCCGCTAGTGTGATGGTTTCGAAGCCCGACACATTTCATATGCCCGGCTTTGGAAGCCGGATCACACTGGATTCACCAAGATGGTGTCCCTTCGATTCTGAATTTCGCTCCTGCGAACTTCAGACTCGGGACACTTGGGTCCCGTGGAGACGGATGAGGACGAGGGAGACCGCCGCGTGATCAACCAGCTGCGCATCTACGAGATCTTCGAGCACAACAAGGCCGCCTTCCACGGGCGTTTCCGCGATCACGCCGCCCGGATCATGGCCCGCCACGGCTTCCGGATCCTCGCCATGTGGGAGACCACCTTCGAGCGGGGGACCGAGCGGCGGACCGAGTTCGTCTACCTGCTGGCCTGGCCGGACGAGGCGGCGAAGGAGGCGGCCTGGGCGTCCTTCATGGCCGACGAGGACTGGCAGGAGATCAAGCGCGTCACCGCCGCCGAGCACGGCAGCCTGGTCGGCGCCATCGAGGACCGGATCCTGCAGGCGACCGACTACTCGGCTCCGATCGTGCCACCACAGGCCTGACCGGATGGGCCCCACCGGCCTAGCGCTGGGCGCGCGGATCGCCTCGGAGGTCGCGCTGTTCCAGGATCGGGGCCTCGGCGCGATCGCCGAGGACCGGCGCCGTGACCTGATCGAGTCCGACGGCGGCTTCGCCGGCAACCCCTACGCCGAGGAGCTGCGCGCCTGGCTTTAGGGCGCCTACGCCTTCGACCCGGACTGCCTCACGGATTGAGCGCAGCCTGCCCCCGGCCGCGTCCGCTTCGAGCTTCCCCTACGACCCCGTCAGGGAGAGGGCGAGCCAGAACACGAAGAGATAGCGCGCGAGCTTGCCGATCGTGACCAGCAGCAGGAAGGGCAGGAGCCGGACCCGGAAGGCGCCGGCGATGACCGTCAGGGGATCGCCGACGACCGGGGCCCAGGCAAAGAGCAGCGACCAGACGCCGTAGCGCGCGAACCAGCCGGCCGCCTGGGCGTAGCGGCGCGGCGACACCGGGAACCACCTGCGGTCCCGGAAGGCCGCGAGGAAGCGGCCGCAAACCCAGTTGACCAGGGAGCCGAGAACGTTGCCGGCCACCGCCGCGGCCAGAAGCAGCCAGGGCGCGCCACGCCCGGACACCACGAGCCCGGTCAGCAGGGCCTCCGAAGACCCCGGGAGCAGGGTCGCCGAGAGCAAGGCGCTGAGGAAGAGACCGCCATAGACGGCAAGGTCCGCCATCGCCCTTCAGCCCGGCGCCCCGGCGGCGCGGCCTTCGACGCGGGCGAGCCGGACCGTCGCATGTTCCCGTTGCGACCGAAGCCGAGCCATGCGCCAAGCTAGTCGCTGACAAGCAGGCTGCAAAGCGACGGCGAAGCCGGGAGCGCAAGCGGGGCCGCAGGTCTTTCGATATCGCCCGCGGAATTGCAAGATGGCGGGGCCAACACGCAGAGGCAACGAGACCAGGCCCACGCCGATGAACCTCGCCCAGCTTCTTCTCCGCACCGCCCGGGCGGCGCCGCAGGCGCCGGCGCTGGCCGTGGGGACGCGGGTGGTCGCCGACTACGGCGGGCTCGCGAAACGGGCAGCGGCCTTGGCCGGGGCGCTGCGCGGGCGCTTCGGGCTCGCGCCCGGGGAGCGGATCGCGCTGATCATGCGCAACTGCCCGCAGTTCGTCGAGCTGCTCTACGGCTGCTGGTTCGCCGGGATCGGGGCGGTGCCGGTCAACGCCAAGCTGCACCCCAAGGAGTTCCACTACATCCTGGCCGACAGCGGCTGCCGGCTGGCCTTCGCCACCGCCGAGCTGGCGCAGACCCTGGGCGGCCTTGCCGAGCTGCCGGCGCTGAGGGAGGTCATCGACGTCGAGGGCCCGGCCTACCCGGCCCTTTTCGACACCGCGCCGCTGGCCCCAACCGAAGTCGCGGCCGACGACCTGGCCTGGCTGTTCTACACCAGCGGGACCACCGGCCGGCCCAAGGGCGCGATGCTGTCGCACCGCAACCTGCTGACCATGACGCTCTGCTACTTCGCCGACGTCGACCGCATCGACCCGGGCGACTGCATCCTGCACGCGGCGCCGATCTCCCACGGCTCCGGCATCTACATCCTGCCGCACGTCGCGGCCGGCGCCCTGCAGGTGATCCCCGAAAGCGGCGGCTTCGACCCCGAGGAGGTCTTCGCGCTGCTCGGCCATCACCCGGGCACGACGATGTTCGCCGCGCCGACCATGGCCAAGCGGCTGATCGAGCATCCCGCGGCCGGCGGTGGCGAGACCGGCAACCTCAAGACCATCGTCTACGGCGGCGGGCCGATGTACGTCGACGACCTGAAGCGCGGCCTGGAGACCCTGGGCAACGTCTTCGTGCAGATCTATGGCCAGGGCGAGAGCCCCATGACCATCACCTCGCTGACCCGGGCCCAGCACGCGGACTGCGCGCACCCGCGCTACGAGGCGCGCCTGGCCTCGGTCGGGCGGGCGCAGACCGCGGTCGAAGTCCGGATCGCCGGGCCCGACGACGAGGCCCTGCCCCCCGGCGAGCTGGGCGAGGTCCTGGCGCGCGGCGATTCGGTCATGCCCGGCTACTGGAACCGGCCCGAGGCCAGCGCCGAGGCCCTGCGCGGCGGCTGGCTGCACACCGGCGACATGGGCGTCCTCGACGACGACGGCTTCCTGACCCTCAAGGACCGCTCAAAAGACGTGATCATCTCCGGCGGATCGAACATCTATCCGCGCGAGATCGAGGAGGTGCTGCAAAGCCATCCCGACGTCATGGAATGCGCCGTGATCGGTCGGCCGCATCCGGACTGGGGCGAGGAGGTCCTGGCCTTCGTCGTCCCCCGCCGCGGCGCCAAGCTCGACCCGGCCGCGCTGGACGCCCTCTGCCTGGCCAGCATCGCCCGCTTCAAGCGGCCGCGCGGCTACCGCTTCGCCGAAGCCCTGCCCAAGAACAACTACGGCAAGGTGCTCAAGACCGAGCTGCGCCGCCTGGCGGCCGCGGACGGCCCCGATTCGGCACAGTCCGACTGACCCCGCCGGGCGCCGCGGCGCCGGCAGGGGGATCCGAGGCGGATCCGCTGCGTGTCAGTAGGATACGGAGATGTCGATTGCCATGGTTCGGCCCTGGGGGTCGGGCGAAAGCTCGAACTTGACCTTCTGGCCCTCTTGCAGGCTCTCGAGCCCCGCGGCCTCGACCGCGGTGGCATGGACGAAGACGTCCTTCGAGCCATCCTCAGGTTGGATAAAGCCGTAGCGCTTTTTGGTGTTGAACCACTTCACAGTCCCGATAGGCATAGTCAGTACCCTCGATAGTCACAGCCGCCGTCCTGGTTGGCCGCCAAGGCTGGGTAAATATTCTGACCGCCAAAAATTAACTCGACCTTTACGGATGGAATTTTGAACAATTCCAGCCTTTGCCGGGATTACCTCCGTATTTCAGAGGTTTATCCTCGTGAACTCTTGCCCGGGCCGGGTCAGGCGCTATTGTTAACCAAAGGCCAGCAAAAAGTTTCCGATTCGTCACCGCCGATTCCCGTATGACCGCATGACCGCCGAGCAGTCCGCCGTCTTCGCCATCCTCGTCGCCGTGATGGCGCTCCTGATCTGGGGCCGCTGGCGCTACGACCTGGTGGCCTTCGCGGCCCTGCTGGTCGCGGTGGTCGCCGGAGTCGTCCCGGGCGACCGGGCCTTCGCGGGCTTCGGCCATCCGGCGACGGTGGTCATCGCCATGGTCCTCATCGTCAGCCGGGGGCTCAGCAACTCCGGCGCGGTCGACCTCCTGACCCGGGCGATCTCGGGCCTGGCGCGGGGCCTGACCAGCCACATCCTGGTGATGTCCGGCCTGGCCGGGGTGCTCTCGGCGGTGATGAACAACGTCGGCGCCCTGGCGCTCCTGATGCCGGTCGACATCCAGGCCGCGCGCAAGGCCAAGCGCGCCGCCTCGCTGACCCTGATGCCGCTGTCCTTCGCCTCGATCCTGGGCGGCCTGGTGACCCTGATCGGCACCCCGCCCAACATCATCATCGCCGCCTTCCGCGAGGACGCCCTGGGCGCCCCCTTCGGCATGTTCGACTTCACCCCGGTCGGCGGCGCCTGCGCCCTGGCCGGGATCGCCTTCGTCGCCCTGATCGGCTGGCGCCTGATCCCCAAGGACCGGGGCGGCGCCACCGACGCCAAGGCCTTCGAGCTGGAGGACTACATCGCCGAGGCCCGGGTCCCGAAGGACAGCAAGGTCGCCGGCAAGAAGCTGCGCGAGCTGGACGTCGCCGCCCAGGACGCCGAGGTCGACATCATCGGCCTGGTCCGCGGCGGCCAGCGCCTGGCCGGCATGGCCCGGCACCAGGAGATCCGCGAGGGCGACCTGCTGGTGATCGAGGGCGGGCCCGACGACATCGAGCGCCTGATCGCCAACCTCAAGCTGGAGCACGCGGTGGTCACCGAGGCCAAGACCGGCCTCCTGTCCAGCGACGACGTGGCGGTCATGGAGGTGGTGGTCCCGCCGGGCGCCCGGGTGGTCGGGCGCAGCACCATGAGCCTGCGCCTGAAGTACCGCTTCGGCGTCCACCTCCTGGGCATCGCGCGCCGCGGCAAGCGCTTCCGCGAGCGGCTGCGCCACCTCTCGGTCGAGGCCGGCGATGTGCTGCTGCTCCAGGGCAACGCCAACGAGCTGCCCGAGGTGGTCCGCTGGCTCGGCTGCCTGCCCTTGGGGGAGCGCGGGGTCCAGGGCGGCCGGCGCGGCAGCGCGATCATCTGCGGCAGCATCTTCGCCCTCGCGATCCTGCTGGCCAGTCTGGGCTGGCTCTACCTGCCGGTCGCGCTGAGCGCCGCCGCCGCGGCCATGGTCTTCCTGAAGATCGTGCCGCCGCGCGACATCTACGAGAACGTCGAGTGGCCGGTGATCGTGCTGATCGGCTCGATGATCCCGATCGGCCAGGCCCTGGAGGCGACCGGCGGCACGGAGATCATCGCTTCCGGCATCCTGGCCCTGTCCCAGGGCTATCCGGCGGTGGTGGTCCTTGTCCTGCTGATGGTCATCGTCATGACCCTCTCCGACGTGATGAACAACACGGCCACCGCCGTGGTCGCCGCCCCCATCGCGGTCGAGATCGCGCGTCGCCTGGACGCCAACCCCGACCCCTTCCTGATGACGGTCGCGGTCGCCGCCTCCTGCGCCTTCCTGACCCCGATCGGGCACAAGAACAACACGCTAATTCTTGGCGCAGGCGGCTATAAGTTCGGGGACTATTGGAGGATGGGGCTCCCGCTGGAAATCCTAATTGTCGCTGTCTCAATCCCCATGATCCTGTGGGTTTGGCCTCTCTAGGTGCCTAGGCCTAGTTGACCAACGGGCGTACAATACAGCGATGTTGCGCCTTGCCTTGCCCCTTGCCCTGCTCCTTGCCGGGTGCGGCCAAACCGGCATGGTTCTGAAAAACCCAGAAACGGGCAAAACAGTTGGCTGCAACGAGTGGTATTGGTGGACCTATAACGACGCTGGCAAGGCCAATGCCGAGTCGTTGGTAGAGCATTGTGCAAAGCAATGGGAAGCCCAAGGCTACATTGGGATAAGGAGGCCACGTCCGAGCGGGACCTAAGCCTAAAGCAAGATCAGCACCACCCAGAGCCATACGCGAAGCACCCTGGCCCATTCGCGCAGCTCCTGGGAGACCGCGCGGGCGATAACAAGCCATCGTGGGAAAAAGGGTTCGGGCGCAGCCATACGTCCAGAAACAAAGGTTCCACCAAAATGTCGCCAAGCACTTTGCTTGCGTCATCGACCCGTTGGGCGGAAACCTCTGCGCCTCCGATGGCTGATACGAGAGAGAAGTGATTCATCTCCTGATTTTCACCCCGTGTCAACAGCACGGCATCGGCCAGCGCGGAAAACCTGTTGATGTTTCTGTGGGTTTCCAGTCAGTTAAGCCTGGGGATTGTCGAGAGTATGTTTGCCACCCGGGGGGCGCTGGCCTATGGATGGTTGACTAAGACCGAATGAGAACATATTATGAACATATAGGGCGGATGAATAGCGAGCTATTCAAGCAAAGGGCCGAACGACTCTATCCGTACAAAGTCGATATTACTGTCCCTCCCGAAGGGCTGGGGAAGCGGCTGGATCAAATGTTCAATTGGCTGGGCTGTGACGGGCTTCGTATCCCTGTCTGGGACCAGCACGGCCACTCAGAACCAGGGAACCCTCCGAAGCACTTCGCCCGGTTCTATTTCGTGAGCGAGAAACAGGCCAAGGATTTTGAGAAAGAGTTTGGACAATGGGCGCGGAAAGCGAAAGCGGCTCTGGAGGCCGTGGCCCAAGTGATCGTGATATTCGGGAAGCGGCTTCTAGATGCGAGATCAGCACCCGTGGCTTCGACCCGGACACCAACACCAGAACTGTTAGCGTAGGTGATTTCTACGTTGACGTGGACTTCGCGGCTTCGGAGGGCTTTGGAGAAGGTTCTTCGTGGCCTTCCCTCCTAATTGCTCTTAGCTGCGTCATATACGAATCGCCGTAAGGTGTGAGCGTCCAGTAGTTTTGGGTGTCCTTCACGCTTCGGCTTTTGACGCTTTTCGCTATGAGTTTCAGCGCGAGCAACTGCACCTTAATGGTGTCGAAGTCATTGTCATCGATCTGGAAGTCGATTATTGTAAACCCATTGAACTCCGCTCTTTCACTTAATGGAACAATATTTACTTCCGTAGTCATATCATCTAAAGCGCGCTTGATTTCGCGATCTGATGCCTCATCAATCATAAGAGGTGAGATTCGTGAGAATATCTGCGACCAAGAAGCATCAAAAGTCGTGTGATGTATAGTGGATCTATAAAAATTTGCCCCTTCGTATGACTTGAATGTGAAACTTATCCTATATTGTTCGTCTCCTTGCGCTAAATGCTCAGTATCTTTCGGGGCAGATGTGCGCGATAGTTCAAGTTCTCGCTCAAGAGAGTCGACAATTTTTCTCAGTTCAAGTATCTCTTCTGTGGTCGCCTTTGATGGGAGCAAATCTGCTTTCACCCAACCTACAGCCGGATTATTCTTTATCAGCTTAACGAGACTCCGGCTGACGACAGAGCCGAGATCTGCTGGGCTCGTCCAATATTTGACCACCTTCTGTTGAGCTAGCTGACGAAACGCTTCTAGCTTTTTCGCGTTCTCTGGATCTTTCTCGGTATGCTCAGCGGGGAGCTTTCCTGGCTCCTTGTGTAAGAATGCTATTACTGGCTTACCCATCGAGACAGCATACTCGTATTCCAACTGCGTAAAGCTCTTTTCATCTGGCCCAAGAGAGCCATAGCGTCCGCCAATTATGACGATGTAATAGTCGCAATCATCTATGACACGCTTTATCAAAGTCCACTGATCATCATCTGCGGCAGGGAACAATTCCATACCGGCAGGGATGCAGTCCAACTCCAAAAGCGCCTGCATCACTTCCTGCCGGGCTTCGAGTAGGTCGGTATAAGTGGAACTTACAAAGACCTGATAGCGTTTGTCCATTTCCTACCAAATCCAATATCGGGTTCTGTCGGCGAATCGGGTAGAAGTGGAACCTAGCACCGCTGATGCCAATTCTACTATGGTCGGACAGCGACTCCCCCTAGAACGGATTCTCGCCGCCCCGGATTCGCGGATTTGATTCCCAGGTAGGGGTTGGCGGCCCAGAAATCCAGATCGCTCTGTATGACTCTTAGAATGGCTTCTAGGGGGTGTCTATGCTTAGCTAGCAAACGACTATCGCAAAGCACATCAAGAGCCATTATCGATGCCCGCACCAATATTCTGCTGCTTCTGTGCCAAAGAGCGTTGCCGTTGTGCTGAGATCACTAGCAGCAGACCGGGAAGCATGAAGCTCTAGCACCCGAAGGGCGTGTTGTTTTGACACGCGGCTCCCGTTCAAGGTCTCGGTCTTAAAACGTTCACACTTCCCTTCTAATGCATACACGTAAGCCGCGCCTTGAATGGCGCCTATGTTCTGATGTACAGCACTCCAGCTTAGGCTTACGTTGTTATCCAATTTCGTGCGCGACCGCTCATTCAAGATCACCTGGGCGAGTTGATACATAGTCACTCTCACTTTTTCTGTTGCCGCCGCCCTAGCGAAAGGGAACACCCCAACACCAATGGCCACGAAAAGGAAAATGGCGAGGTAGTGACGATTGCAAGAGTTAAAGAAGATCATTTCTACTCGTCAAAAACAAAATCAACAGACATCTTGTTTTCTCTTGCAAGTGAATCGACGGCTCTGCAAAAATCTTCAATCCCAGGTATTTCCCTTTGTACGCCTTGAAAAAATTCGAGTTCGAAATGATCTGGTCCTACGACATGAACAGCAGCAGGAACTCCTTGGTTATTGACCATATTCCGTATCCGATGTTCAACTTTCTTACGGAGACTTTGGCGTGAGCGAGAAGGCCTGGGCAAGTTGCCGTCAATCATCCTATCAATATCAGCGAAACTAAGGGGATTCCCTTCTCTTTGGCCTTCAACCAGGCTTCGCAGATATTCCAGCTGTTTGTTGATGAGCGCGAATTGAGCCTCTGCTCCTGGTTTTTCCTCTAACGGCTCTGCCTTCACGGTTACGCTAAAGTACTTCCAAAGGGCGTTGCCTTCGTCGATTTTTGAAAGGCAACTTTGTAGATGGTTTTTCAGGCCGCCAATTTGCTGCTTCATCTCCCAGGAATGTAGAGTGGAGCTATAGGTGTAGTGATTGATTATGTTTAGATCGAATGGCGCCTTTGGTGTGTCTCGGTCTTTCACAAGGGCTACCGGCTTATTGGCTGCTGTCCGCATTCCTAGTTCGAAGAACACATTTGCATTCAAAGAGGACATGTCGCATAGCAGCATGTCAGCAGTTTCGATGTGCTTTATAATATCTCCGTGAATGATTTCAGAGCCTTCAGAAATCGGTCGAATTGCCTCTAGATCAGCGGCCTCCACCGCAGGGACGAATAGCTCCTCCAATACATACTTGAAGTGCTCCCGGCCCCCACTGTAGGTCTCAACTAAATCTGGGGGCGTGGTGATAGGCATAATGATGAAGCATGTCTTCTTCTTGGCCATTCGTGCAGCCCTTTGGTTGGCGGCTCTTAGTTGTCGACAGCAAGGAGCCTACAACAAAGGGTAGATCATTTGTCAACGAAGGTGATTGCTCCTCCTGTGCTAATTTCACGGCGCTTGATGCCCTCTGTATTCAGAGGGTCGTTAGCCTCGAAGACGAAAACTTCGGGGCAGGGAACACCTGGAAATGCCATTTATGGATATATGGATAGCTTGGGATTGTCACCTGCCAGAGCCTGTGTCGCTGTGCAGAAAACTCCCAAAATGTCCCTCAATCCCGGGGCGGGCCGCAACCGCTTCGGCGATTACTGGCGCCTCGGCCTGCCGCTGGAGATCATCGTCATCGCGGTGGCGATCCCGATGATCCTGCTGGTCTGGCCGCTGTAGCGGGCCGGCGCCGGAGCCGTCAGAACTTCAGGTCGTAGGTCAGGGAGATCGAGGCTTCGGCCAGGGGGCCGGTGCCGGCGTCCGTGTCGTCGCTGAAGGAGGTCTCGCCTTCGAGGCCCAGAGTGCCGTGCCAGAAGCGGGCGGTGGTGAGGTCGAATTCCAGGTCGAGGCCGTGGGAGTCCCGGGCGCCGCCGCCGTCGATCTCGCGCTGCAAGGTCCAGGTCGCACCCGCCGAGAGCGCCC
>JASJBF010000012.1 GCA_030066685.1 Kiloniellales bacterium
TGGCTGATCCACACCGACTGAGACGCCGGGCCGAGCCCGCGTCCTTCGAGGGGCCGCCGTCAAGCGGACGGCGGCCCCCACCCGGCGGAGACGGAACGCTCGGCCCTGCCGGCTGAAGACCTGCTCTGTTCTCGCATTAGATTTTCTGACCTGCTTGATAGGGATTCGTCGTTTGCGCTGCGCGGCGACGCGCCGCATTTCTTTTCCAAGACTGGACCTGCCGGCAATGCCAAGCCAAGGACAGGTCCAAGCTTCGGATGAGGAGATCTCAAATGAGTTATGCCAAGCCGCAGAGCTTTCAGCCGGCCGGACGCGCGCCGGAGGGGACGCGGATCCGGCTCTATCTCGGCCTCTCGGCGATCCTCGCCCTGGCCGCCTGGGGCCTGGTGAGCGACCCGAAGCTGCCGGACGCCCCCGAGCTGGCGGCGGATCGCGGGACCGCCGCGCCCGGTGCGGGCGCCGGGCAAGAGCCGGTCTTCGACGGCCGCGGCAAGTGGGGCGGCTACGCCCGCTGACCCGGGCCCCTTCGGGCTCGGCCGAAAGACCGACACCGCCCTCTGGCCAAAGGCCTGCCACCTGCGGTTGCCGGACCTCTTTCGTCGGCTAGGCCGCCTTGGCAATCCCTGCTATACTTTCCTGCCAACCAAGCAATCAAGACTTGCAGTAGGAACGGAACGACGGGGAGGTCTTTCGATGACTTCAAGGGAAGCGCAGCGTAGCGCGCTGGTTGCTGCGCTCGCTCTGGTGTTCGCGCTGGTCGGCGCGGCCGGGCCGGCGCCCGCCTTCGACGACGACGATGACGACGACGACCGGCGCAGCGCCCGCAGCCGGATCAAGATCGATGCGCCGAGCGGGTCACTGCGCATCACCGGCGATCGCCTGGTGCTGGAGGCAGCAGAGGACGAGCTGCGCCACAGGGGACCGGGCTACCGGACCAGCCTGATCGACGGCGAGTTGCGCGTCGACATCAACGACGGCCGGCTGGGCATCCGGGACGACGACGACGGCGCAGCGCCGGTCACCGTCGACGTGTTCGATCTGGCAAACTTCGCCGCGTTCCCGATCGTCTGCGGCGACACCACCTACACCTTCGCCAGCGGCGAGTTGATCTTCACCCGGCGAGAGACCAGCGAACGGGACCGTCCGGCGCCCTTCCCGCCCGAGATCGACGACGCCTTTCCCGTCGCCACCCTGGTCGGCGAGATCATCGGCACGGCAATCAACCAGGACGGCGAGGTCTTCGACGTGACCGGGCTCGACAACGCCGACGAGGTCTTCGACGGGACGACTTCACCTCGGTGACGGCGGTCTGGCTGAGCTTCATCGATCAGGACGGCGTGGTGGTGGACCGCGCCGCCTTGAGCGGCCGCTTCAAGGCCGACGAAAAGAGCAGCGAGACCGTCGTGGTCGACCACGGCAACTGCGGGGCCGAGATCGTGCCCGGCGATATCCGGGTCGGGCCCTTCTTCATCTACCCTTACCCGGCGGATCAGGTGATCAAGATCCGGAGCTTCTGAAGGCAGCGGCGGGACGGGAGATTCCCCTCACCCTCTCCCCTTGGCAGAGGGTGGAAGCGGCGTCGGCCGCGAGCGGTTGAGGGATGCAGCTGCGGTAGAGACCTGGAACCACCTACTCCGTGGCGGCGAAGGTGGCGCCCTGGGGCGACCAGGGCGAGAAGCCATAGGGCGGCAGGTCCGGGCGCAGCTCGCGGCGCTGCCGGTCCTCGGCCCAATAGGGCCCCTCGGGCGGCAGGCAGCGGGCGACGTCGATCAGGGCCTCAATGCGAGCCTCGCGCGATTCCTCGCGCTTCGCCGTCTCGATCGCCTCGGCCGGCGCGCCCAGGCAGGCCTGCGCCTCGGCCAGGTTGTGCAGCGCCGGCGCGTAGCCGCGGCTGTCGGCGCTGGCCGTCTCCAGCAGCCCCCGATCACCGGACAGCAGCGCGAGGGCGGCCAGGGCCTCGGCGCGGCGGCCGGATTCGGCGATCCGCTTGGCCGACCTGGCCGCCGCGGCGGTATCGCCGCGGGCCGCCAGCAGGCCGGCCACGCCCTTGCTGACCTCGAAGCCGGTCTTGGCGCCCAGGCGGTGCGCGCGGAAGGGCAGCTGACGGACCAGGTCCTCGTCCTCGGCCACCGTGGCCAGGCCGTAGACCGCCGAGCCGCGCATGAAGGGCAAGGTGATCTCCTGGATCAGGTCCAGCGCCTCCTGGGTCCGGCCGTACCTGGCCAGGGCCGGGACGATCCCGGCCTGGGCCGCCTCGCGCCAGCTGGTCTTCTCGATCTGCTTGGCCAGTGCCAGGGCCTCGTCCAGCTGCCCGGCATCGGCCATGCGCGGCGCGATTCCGGCCAAGGCGGCGTCGCGCAGGGTGCTGGGCGCCTTCTCGGCCACGGCGACGGCCTCGGCGAAGAGCTCCGGCCGGCCGGCGACCGCGGCCACCCCCGCCAGGTTGGGGGCCAGGAAGTCCGACTTGCGGATCTTGCGCGCCGCCACCAGGGCCTCCTCGGTCCGACCCAGCCGCGCGAAGCTGAGCGCGATCCAGGAGAAGGCCGTTGTCCGGGATTCTAGGTGGTCGCGGCCCTTGCCGCTCAGCTTCTGGACCGCGCCCAGACCGAGCTTGATCTCGCCGCCCTCGGCCTGCAGCCGGATGACGTGGGCCACGGCCAGGGCCTTGTACTCGCTGACCGGGATCCTGCCGGCGACCGCGAGGCCGGCCTGGAACTCGCCGCGCTGGGCCAGGGCCTCGACCACCTTGGCCAGGGCCGAGGAGCGCTCGGTGATCCAGGGGATCTTGCCCGCCGTCTTGACCGCCTCCTGGGCCAGGCCGAGCTCGCCCTGGCGCCGCGCGATGATGCTGAAGGCCCGGCCGGTGCCCATCGGCCGGCTGGCGGCCAGGGCCTTGGCCTCCTTCAGAAGCTCAGGCTTCGACCAGGCCGCGCCGAGTGCGGCGAGCTGGCTGCTCGCCTCGGCATCGGTCCTGTCGACCTCGGCCAGGGCCAGAGCCAGGACGCAGTCCTTGTCCGGCCGCGCGGCACAGTCGCCGGAGGCCGGGCCGGGTGCCGGTGCCGCCACGGCGACGGCCGTGGCCCCGGGCGCGCTGGTCGGGGTCGCGGACGCGGTCTCGGCAGGCTCCGAGTCCAGGACCTCGCAACCCATCAAAACCAGACCCGCCAGCGGTACCAGGACACAGGCCGGGACACAGAACAACCGTCTCATGACTCGAAACCTCCGAAACACTTGCCTATCCAGTCTGCGCCAGCCGGCGCCAAAGCAAAAGAGCCCGTGCTTCCAAGCCGGGCGGCACTATGCTATGAGCAGCGCCCTTTTCACTCCCAGCGGCTCTCGAAAGGCCGGCCGATGACCGATCCGATTCACGAAATGCTGGCAGAGCGCCCCTGGCTCCTGGCCGACGGCGCGACCGGCACAAATCTCTTCCTGGCCGGCCTGGGTCACGGCGACGCGCCCGAGCTCTGGAACGTCGAGCGGACCGAGCCGGTCTACGACCTGGGCAAGGCCTTCGTCGATGCCGGCGCCGACATCATCCTGACCAATTCCTTCGGCGGCACCCGGCATCGGCTGAAGCTGCACAAGGCCGAGGACCGGGTCACCGAGCTCAACGCCGCCTCGGCCCGCCTCGCCCGCCGGGCCGCCGACAGCGTCGGGCGCCGGGTCCTGGTCGCCGGATCGATCGGCCCGACCGGCGAGCTCTTCCAGCCGCTGGGTCCGCTCAGCGCGGCCGACGGCCTCGCCGCCTTCCGTGAACAGGCCGAGGCCCTGGCCGAGGGCGGCTGCGACCTGCTCTGGGTCGAGACCATGTCCTCGGTCGAGGAGCTGAAGGCCGCGGTCGAGGGCGCCGGCGCGACCGGCCTGCCGATCGTCTGCACCATGAGCTTCGACACCAACGGCCGGACCATGATGGGCGTCATGCCGGGCGAGGTCGCGGCCCTGGTCAAGCGGCTCGACCCGCGCCCGGTCGCCTACGGCGGCAACTGCGGGGTCGGCGCCGCCGAACTGGTCGCTGCCCTGCTCAACATGGCCGAGTCGGCCGATCCCGACGACGTCCTGGTGGCCAAGAGCAACTGCGGCATTCCGGAGTTCGTCAAGGACGAGATCCACTACACCGGGACGCCGGAGCTCATGGCCGACTACGCCCGCATGGCCCTCGACGTCGGCGCTCGGATCATCGGCGGCTGCTGCGGCACGACGCCGATGCACCTCGCGGCCATGCACGAGGCCCTGTCGGGCTACGAGCGAGGGCCCAAGCCCAGCCTGGAGCAGGTCGTCGCCTGCCTCGGCGCGATCTCGACCGGCGCCAGCGAGCAGCAGCAGGCTGGCGGCCTTCTGCAACGTCCCGACCGCGAGGGCCGCCGTCGCCGCGGCCGCCGCCGCGAAGCCGGCAGCGAGGACACCCCGCGGTTCTAACGGCGGGCGCCCCGCGGCGCATTGGCCGCAAGTCAGCCGCCAGGCGCCGACAGAAGCTAGACCTTCCTGCCTTGCCCGCCACCACGACCTCAGAGCCCGTCCAACAGCGCCTCCAGCTCGGCGGCGCCGTCGATCACGTGATCGGCGGCCGCGGCCAGAGCGGCCGGGTCGCCGGTGCCGGAGCGGACGCCGATCAGGAGGCCGGCGCCGGCGGCGCGGCCCATCTCCAGGTCGTGGAGGTTGTCGCCGACCACCGCGACCTCGGCAGCGGCCAGGCCGGTGGCGCGGCAGAAGGCCTCGGCCATGCCAGGCGCCGGCTTGGCGCCGTGGCCGCTGTCGTAGCCGGCCAGGAAGTCGAGCGCGGCGAGGCCGCCGAGCCGCTCCAGGCCGCGCCGGGCGCCGAGCGCGCTGTCGTTGGTCGCCACGCCGAGCGCGAGCCCCCTGCCCTTCAGCCGTTGGAAGAGCGCGGCCACGTCCAGCAAAGGGACCGTGAGCTCGGGGCTGGTCGAATCGAAGAAGCGGTCGACCTCCGCGGCCAGCGCCGCCTCCTCCCAGGCCGGCAGGTGGTCGATCCAGGCGGCCGCCACCTCCAGCGAGGTCCCGGCGGCCAGGATGGTGCCGGGCCGCAAGGATCCGGTCTCGCCGTCGTAGCCGCCGGCGGCGAGCAGGCGCGCCTCCAGCGCCAGGTCCCCGCCGGCCATCGCCGCCGCCAGGCGGCGGTTGACCGGGTCCCAGGTCGCCTCGAAGTCGATCAGGACCCCGTCCTTGTCGAAGAGGACGCCGCGGATCCGCCCGGGGGCTGCCGTCACTGTCTGCCCGTCACTTCTTGAAGGCGGAGAGGTCCCGCGGAAGGCCGGACTCCACCACGATGCGCTCGTACTTGCCGGTCGCCACCGCCGCCGCGATGGCGTGCTCGATGGCGTGGTGGATGTTCGAGCCCTTTTCACGCACCGCGAAGCCGACCTCGCGCTCGGCCCGGAACACGCCCTCGACCAGCATCATGCGGCTTTCGGGATCGCGGGTGGTGGCGATCGCGCTGACCGTGTGCACGAAGTAGGCGGCGGCGTGGCCCATGGAAACCGGAATGTGGGTGTGGCGGTGGTTGGGGAAGGAATGGATGCGCATCTTGCTCCGCCCGGCGGCCTGGAGCTCGTCGCTGAGCGCCTGGGCGAAGACCTCGGCCGAGGTGCCGCCGGTCACCGCGACCGTCCGTCCGCCCAGGTCATCGGCGCCGTTGATGCGGAAGGGGTTGCCCTTGAGAATCAGCATGTGGTTGCCGACCGCGAGATAGGGCAGCAGGACCAGGCCCTCGGCCTGGGCCTTCTGCTTGAGCGGCAGGGTGTTGATGGCATCGACCTCGCCGGCCTCGAGGGCGGCCCGCAGCTTGGCCCGTGGCAGCTGTTTGATCTCGAGCTCCAGGCCGTGGGCGGCCGCGACCGCGCGCGCCATCTCGACCTCGAAGCCCTTGACCTCGCCGCCCTGGCGGTAGGCGAAGGGCCGGCCCGAGAGGCCGAGGCCGACGGTGAGGGTACCCTTGGTGACCAGCTCCTCGTCCAGCCGCACGTAGTGCGCCGCCGCCCCGCCGGCGAGGCAGAGCAGAAACGCGAGCAGGCAGAAAACGCGGCTAGTCCGCATCGGTGGCCTCCTCCCCGATGGTCTTGGCCGGCGCCAGGGCGGCCTGGCGCAGGATACCCTTATAGATCTCGTCATCGCCGCAGACCCCGACAAGGCGGCCGTTCTCCAAAAGGGCCACGGGATGGCCGCTGGCCTGGCGCAGCTCGATCGCCCTGCGCAGGGTCATCTCGGTCGAGGCGGTGATCAGCGCCGCGTCGCGCCAGGCCTCGGGGTCCTGGTCGGGCGCGTAGGCGAGCAGGCGGCCGGCCCGGCCGTCGAGGCTGACGGCGCTGGGCGCGCCGGCGCCGTCGAGCTCGACCCGGAAGCGCCCCTCGCGGTCCAGCAGGACGGCCTCGCCTTCGCGCCGCAGCGCCGCCAGGGGCGTCATCAGCGAGGCGCCGCGCAGTACGTCGAGCGGGTTCATGTGGGCGACGAACTCGGCGACGTAGTCGTTGGCCGGATCGAGCACGATCTGCTCCGGCCGGCCGACCTGGACGATGCGGCCGCCCTCCATGATCGCGATGTCGCTGCCCAGCTTCAGGGCCTCGTCCAGGTCGTGGCTGACGAAGATGATGGTTTTCTTCAGGCGGCGCTGCAGCTCCAGCAGCTCGTCCTGGAGGTGGGTGCGGATCAGCGGGTCGAGTGCCGAGAAGGGCTCGTCCATCAGCAGGATGTCGGCGTCGGTGGCGAAGGCCCGGGCCAGGCCGACCCGCTGCTGCATCCCGCCGGAAAGCTCGTGGGCGTACTTGTCCTTCCACTGCGCCAGGCCGACCAGCTCGAGCTTCTCCGCCACGATGGCACGGCGCTCCTCCCGCGCCATGCCGCGCAGCTCCAGGCCGAGCCCGACATTTTCTTCCACGGTGCGCCAAGGAAGCAACGCAAACTGCTGAAACACCATGGCGATGCGGTCGGTCCGCAGGCGGCGCAGGGTGGCAGCGTCGCAGCGCGCGACGTCGATCATCTCTTCCCCGTCGCGGACCAGGACCTGGCCCCGGGTCACCGGGTTCAGGCCGTTGACCGCGCGCAGCAGGGTCGACTTGCCGGAGCCGGAGAGCCCCATGAGGACGCAGATCTCGCCTTCGTCTATCTCCAGGCTGGCGCCCGCGACGCCGAGGACACAGTCGGTCGCCTCCAGGATCTCGTCGCGCGAGCGGCCCTGGTCGAGCAGCGGCAGGGCCCGCTCGGCGTCTTTGCCGAAGACGATGTCGACGTCGACGAAGGCGACGATCGCCATGCCTCAGCCTCCCCGGGCCTTGCGCTCCGGCTGCTTGCAGATGCGGTCCAGCAGGATCGCCAGGATCACGATCGCCAGGCCGGATTCGATGCCCATGTCGGGCTTGAACTGCTGCAGGCCGCGCACGACGTAGGTGCCCAGGCCGCCGGCGCCGACGAAGGCGGCGATCACGACCATCGAGAGGGACAGCATGATCGCCTGGGTGAAGCCGGCCATGATGGTCGGCATGGCGTGGGGCAGCTCGACCTTCCACAGCAACTGCTGCTTGGTCGCGCCGAAGGACTCGGCGGCCTCGGTCAGCTGCTTGGGGGTCGAGGAGACGCCCAGGTAGGTCAGGCGGATCGGCGCCGGAATCGCGAAGACCACGGTCGAGATCAAGCCCGGCACGACGCCCAGCCCGAAGAGCACCACGGTGGGGATCAGGTAGACGAAGGGCGGCAGGGTCTGCATCAGGTCCAGGACCGGCCGGATCGCCGTGTAGAGCCAGGGCCGATGCGCGGCCGCGATCCCGATCGGGACTCCGAGCAGCATGCAGAGGAAGGTCGCCACCCCGACCAGCGCCAGGGTGTTGATCGTCGGCTCCCAATAGCCCTGGTTGATGATGAAGAGCAAGGAGACCACGACCCCGCCGACCAGCCACCAGGAGCGCTGCAGCCAATAGGCCAGGCCCGCAATGATCGCGATCAGGACCAGGGGCGGAAACCACAGCAGCCCGTCGGTCAGGCCGTCGATCATGGCTTCCATGGCTTGGGACACGAGGTCGAAGGCGGTCGCGAAGTTGGTGGTCAGGAGATCGATGAAATCCTTGCCCCAAAGGCCCACGGGGATCTTCAAGGCCTCGATCTGCTCCGTCAGCGAGTCCATGGGCGCCTTCCCTTCCATCGGCCCGAATGCAAGAGGCGGCCGGTCCCGAGGGGAGCCGACCGCCCGGTCTTTCGTGAGTCCACTGCTGGCGCCGGCCTACATGCCGAGGTGCTTCTTCACCGCCGCGGCGCCGTCGCCACTGCCGTCGATGGTGGTGACGCCCTCGAGCCAGCGGTCGACCAGGTCCGGGTTGTTCTTGACCAGCTTCACCGCCGCGGCCGCCGGGTCCATACCGTCGTCCAGCATGTAGCCCATGATCTCGTTCTCCATGTCGAGGGAGAAGGTCAGGTTCTGCAGCAGCTTGCCGACGTTGGGGCAGGTCTCGCTGTAGCCCGCCGGCGCCAGGGTGTAGACCGTCGCACCGCCGAAGTTGGGGCCGAAGTAGTCGTCGCCGCCGTCCAGGTAGGCCATCTCGAAGCGCCGGTTCATGGGATGGGGCTCCCAGCCGAGGAAGACGATCCAGTCCTTGCGCTTCCCGGCCCGGTCGACCTGCGCCAGCATGCCCTGCTCGGAGGACTCAACCAGCTCCCAGCCCTTCAGGTCGAAGGCGTCGTTGTCGATCATGTCCTGGATGATCTGGTTGCCGTCGTTGCCGGGCTCGATACCGTAGATCTTGCCGTCGAACTTGTCCTTGTTCGCGGCCAGGTCGGCGAAGGTCTTCACGCCGCCGTCGAAGGCCGCCTGGTTGACCGCCAGGGTGTACTTGGCGCCCTCCAGGTTGGTCGCGACCCGGGAGATCTGGTTCTTCTCGAAGTAGGGATCGATCATGCTCTGCTGGGTCGGCAGCCAGAGACCCAGAAAGGCGTCGATGTCCTTGTTGGCCAAGCCCTGGAAGGTGACCGGGACGGAAAGCACGTCGACCTTGGTCTCGTAGCCCAGGCCCTCCAGGATCGAGACCGCGATCGAGGTGGTCGCGGTGACGCAGCTCCAGCCGACGTCCGAGAAGCGGACCTTCTTGCAGGACTCCGGCTCCGCGGCCCGGGCCGCGCCGGCGGCGACCAGCAGCGACAGCGAAAGGACGGCGAGTAAACGCTTGGCGATCATGACTTTCCAACCTCCCCTAGACGCAGGTTCCGGCACCGGCCCCTGTCGGCCCGCCGCGTCCTGCCGCGCGCGCCCCGCAGCCGAACGGCGGGGCTTGTTGTTGTCCCGGAAGTCTAGAGGAAACCCGACGCGGCCGTCAGCCCTCCCAGTTCCGACTCGCCTTCCGGACCGGAACTATAGTTCTTTATTGATTGAACGTTCAATATAAAACACCTAGGGTAAAGGCCAACTTCGACGACCTCTTGGGGCGGCAGTAATGCCCAAGCTCGGGATGGAGCCGATCCGGCGGCGCCAGCTCATCGACGCGACCATCGCCTCGATGCACGAGGACGGCTTCGCCAACACCACGGTGCAGCGGATCAGCCGCCGCGCCGGGCTCTCGGCCGGGATCATCGCCCACTACTTCCAGGACAAGGCCGGGCTGATGGAGGCGACCATGCTGAGCCTGGTCGAGGCCCTGCGCGGCGAGGCGGTGGCGCGCCTGGCCCGGGCCCGCGGCCCGCAGGCGCGGGTCCACGCCATCATCGACGCCAACTTCGCGCCGACCCAGTGCGTGCCCGAGGTCGTCTCGGCCTGGCTCGCCTTCTGGTCGATGGTCCGGCAGTCGCCCGGCCTGCTGCGGATCCAGCGGATCTACCAGCGCCGCCTGCGCAGCAACCTGCTGCACGCCTTCAAGCTCTTCCTGCCGGGACCCGAGGCCGAGCGCCTGACCGCCGGCCTGGCGGCACTGATCGACGGCCTATGGCTCAACGCCGCCCTGGCCGGCGGGACCATGGACGCCGAGGCGGCCCGGCGCATCGCCCGGGAGTACGTCGAGTCCCAGATCTCTGCCTCGGGGCGACGACCGTGACCGCAGCCCGGACCCTGCCCCGGCCGCAGCCCTTCATCGGCGACCGCCCGATGGACGCGGTCGAGCGCGGACTCTCATGGATCACCGGGTCAAGCCCGGTGATGACAGTGGAAAAGGCGGCAGGGGTGTGTGCGCGCCCCGAAGGCGGCGAAGCGCGATGAGTGCGGAAAGCTACGACTACATCGTGGTCGGGGCCGGGTCGGCGGGCTGCGTGCTGGCGGAGCGGTTGAGCGCAGAGGGGCGCCACCGGGTGCTGCTGCTGGAGCACGGCGGCAGCGACGCCGGGCCCCTGATCCAGATGCCGGCCGCCCTCTCCTACCCCATGAACATGAAGCGCTACGACTGGGGCTACCGGGCCGAGCCGGAGCCGCAGCTCGGCGGGCGCAGCCTGGCCTGCCCGCGCGGCAAGGTGATCGGCGGCTCCTCCTCGATCAACGGCATGGTCTACGTGCGCGGCCATGCCTGCGACTTCGACGGCTGGGAGGCGGCCGGCGCCGCCGGCTGGGGCTACCGCCACGTCCTGCCCTACTACAAGCGGCTGGAATCGAGCCACGGCGGCGAGGCCGGCTGGCGCGGCGAGAGCGGGCCCCTGCACGTGACCCGGGGCCCGCGGGCGAACCCGCTCTACGCGGCCTTCGTCGAGGCCGGCCGCCAGGCCGGCTACGCGCTGACCGCGGACTACAACGGCGCCAAGCAGGAAGGCTTCGGGCCGATGGAGATGACGGTCTGGCAGGGCCGGCGCTGGTCCGCCGCCAAGGCCTATCTCCAGCCGGCCTCGAAGCGATCCAACCTGCGCCTGGTGAGCCGGGCCCTGGTCCAGCGGGTCCTGCTCGACGGCAAGCGCGCCATCGGCGTCGAGTACCGGCGAGGGGGCCGCCTGATCCTGGCCCGGGCGACGCGGGAGGTCGTGCTCGCCGCCGGCGCGATCAACTCGCCCAAGCTGCTGCAGCTCTCGGGCATCGGCGATCCGACGCGCCTCAAGGCGGCCGGCGTCGCGCCGCTGCACGCCCTGCCCGGGGTCGGCGAGAACCTGCAGGACCACCTGGAGCTCTACGTCCAGCAGGCCTGCAGCCAGCCGATCACCCTCTATTCCCAGCTCAACCTCGTCTCCAAGGCGCGGATCGGCGCCGAGTGGCTGCTGTTCAAGCGCGGCCACGGCACCAGCAACCACTTCGAATCGGCTGCCTTCATCCGCTCCAAGGCTGGGGTGAGCTATCCCGACATCCAGTTCCACTTCCTGCCGGTGGCGATCCGCTACGACGGCAAGGCGCCGGCCGAGACCCACGGCTTCCAGGCCCACGTCGGGCCGATGCGCTCCAAGTCGCGCGGTTGGGTCCGCCTGCGCTCTGCCGATCCCGAGACGGCGCCGGAGATCCGCTTCAACTACCTCTCGCAGCCGGAGGACTGGGCCGACTTCCGCACCTGCATCCGCCTGACCCGGGAGATCTTCGCCCAGCCCGCCTTCGACCCCTACCGCGGGCCGGAGATCGCGCCGGGGCCGGAGGCGGAGAGCGACGCGGCGCTGGACGACTTCATCCGCGCGTCGGTCGAGAGCGCCTACCACCCCTGCGGCACCTGCCGCATGGGCGCGCCCGACGACCCCGGGGCCGTGGTCGATCCCGAATGCCGGGTGATCGGCCTGGAAGGCCTCAGAGTCGCCGACTCCGCGATCTTCCCGCAGATCACCAACGGCAACCTCAACGGGCCCTCGATCCTGGTCGGCGAGAAGGCCAGCGACCACATCCTCGGCCGCGATCCCCTGCCGCCCGCGAACCAGGAACCCTGGATCCATCCGCACTGGCAGACGGCGCAGCGCTGACGCGCTTGCACACTCCTGGATTCCCGCCTAGACAACCGGCGCGCGCAGCGCGTCGAGTCGGCCGCCGAGCCGCACTTGAGATATGCCATGCATATACCGCAATCTGAGCAATAAAATTGTGCCCGCGACACAGCCTGGGCTCGAAAATTTCTATCTTCGCTAGCAGCCCTACAATTGACTTCTCGTTTACCAGGCGCTGTGTCTAAACTCCGCCGGCAAGAAGTGAGGACTGCCGAGGCCCTCGACCAACACGAAGAAGGGGGCTCGGCCTGCCGTCCGGAGAAGGGAGACGCCGGATGGTTGCAAGTCCACCGGAGGTCAGGGAGTGCTCGTTTTTCATCCCACATCACGGTTGAAGTCGGATCGGCGCGTTTAGGGCCGGGTCGGCTTGCCGCATCTGGACAGGCAGTCCCGTCGGCGTCGGGCACGGAGTGAAGGCGGTCGTAACAAGAGGCAAACTCTCCCGCAACGAAGAAAGAGGGAACTCGTCTCATGACCGACGAATCCAAAGGCGTGCGAGAGCGCTTCAAGCTCTTCACGAGTCTGACAAGCGTTCTGCTTGTCGCAGGCCTGGTCGCGGCGCTGGCCGTTACCGACGCCAGGGCCGACGACGATGACGATGACGACGACAGGGCGAATATCGAGGAGGCCGTCAGAAAGGTCTTCGACAGGCTGATCAAGGTCGAGAACGTCAACGCACACTTGGAGGCCTGGCAGGCGATCGCCGACGAAAACGACGACACGCGCGTGTCCGGCACCTCCGGCTACGACCAGTCCGTCGACTATGTCGCCGAGTTGACCGGGAAAAAGGGCTACAAGGTCACACGCCAGGAGTTCGAGTTCCCCTTCTTCGAGGAGCTGAGCGAAGCGGTCCTCGAGCAGGTCAGCCCGACCCCGACGGTCTACCCGGCCAACGATGCCGACGGCTTTTTCACCATGCAGTATTCCGGGAGCGGCGACACAGGCGCACAGAAAATCGAGCTCATCGATCCGGTGCTGCCGCCGGCGCCGGATCCCAACACCTCGACCAGCGGCTGTGAGCCCGAGGACTTCGACGGCTTCACCGCAGGCAATATCGCGCTCGTCCAGCGCGGCAGCTGCAGCTTCCTCCTGAAGGCGCAGAACGCCGAGGCTGCAGGCGCCTCCGGCGTGATCATCTTCAACGAGGGCCAGGACGGACGCACCGGTGCGATCAACGGAACCTTGCAATTCCCCGACGTCGACATCCCCGTGGTGGGGTCGACCTTCGCCATCGGCAATGAGCTCGCAGCGGCAGCCGGCGCCGAAGCCCGCATCGTGGTCGACGCTCTGTCCGAGTTCCGCCTGACCGAGAACCTGATCGCCGACCTGCCGGCCTGGCCGCACCAGAAGGACAATCCGGTCATCCTGCTCGGCGCGCACCTGGACTCGGTCGCCGAAGGCCCGGGCATCTCGGACAACGGCACCGGCTCCGGCGCGCTCCTGGAGATCGCCCGGAAGCTGAGGCCCTTCTCCTTCCTCCTGAAGAACCGGATCCGCTTCGCCTGGTGGGGCGCCGAGGAGTCCGGCTTGCTCGGCTCGGAGTTCTACGTCGCCAACCTCACCGCGGAGGCGCAGGCCGAGATCGCCATGAACCTGAACTTCGACATGATCGGCTCGCCCAACTACGTGCCCTTCGTCTACGACGGCGACGGCTCCGACATCGAGCCCGCCGGTCCTCCGGGGTCCGAGATCATCGAGCAGGTCTTCATCGAGGCCTTCCTGGCCCGCGGCGTCAATTCCCAGCCGACCCAGTTCTCGGGACGCTCCGACTACGGCCCTTTCATCGCGGTCGGCATCCCGGCCGGCGGCCTCTTCACCGGCGCCGAGGGCATCAAGACCGAAGAGCAGGCGGCGGAGTACGGCGGCACCGCCGGCGAGCAGTACGACTCCTGCTACCACACACCCTGCGACACCATCGACAACGTCTCGCTGGAAGCGCTCGAGTTGAACAGCAAGGTCGCGGCCGACGTCATGCTGCAGTTCGGCTTCGCCGACCTGAGCGATTTCCCGCCGGCGCCGCCGGCGGCGGCGCTCAGCGCCTTCTCGAGCTCGGTGAGCACCACCACCGGCTACGACTTCGAGTATCTCGGCAACCACCTGCGCAGGTAGGAGGGGGCCGACGGCAGCCGGGAACAAGGCTCGCCTCCAGAACGCCTCGAGGGGTGGCGCCCTGCGCCACCCCTTTTTCTTTCCGCGCCGGGTTGCGGGGTCCGCACACGCTTGCTCACAATCCGGCGAGGACGCCCTGCAATCGGGACCTGGAACCCCAGATCAGAATCCTCGCACGGCCGGGCGCCGCGCGCTGCTACCGGCTGGAGGATTCGGTCGATGCGCTTCACTCCTCTGAAGTCCCTGTTGCCCAACGCGACCGGGCTCTGGTTCGCCGTCCTGCTCGCGGCGGCCCCCTTCCCGGCCGGCGCGCTGACCGACGGCGAGATCGCGCGGCACAGCGACGACCTGGTCTTCGGCAGCCGCGACGAGCTGCTGGCGGCGCTCGAAGCCTTCGAGGCGCGCGGCGAGCGCGACATCGCGCCGGCGCTGATTCTCGCCCTGCGCTACGCCGGAACGGCGAAAGCCGAGATCGCGGCGACCCTGAGGGCGCTCACCGGGCACGAGGCCGAAAGCTGGTTCGACTGGATGCTGTGGCAGCAGGCCCACCCCGAGGTCGCGCCCCACCCCAGCTACGCCACGCTGAAGCTTAAGCTCTTCGCGACCATCGATCCGCGCTTCCTGAGGTTCCTGGTCCCCTGGGCCTCGCAGCCGGAGACCATGCGTATCCGGCTGGAGGAGATCACCTGGGGCGGGGTCGCGGTCGACGGCATCCCCTCGCTCGACGACCCGGAGCTGATCGCGGCGGCCGAGGCCGACTACCTGCGCGAGGACGACCTGGTCTTCGGCGTCGAGATCAACGGCGACGCCCGGGCCTATCCGCTGCGGATCATGGGCTGGCACGAGATGTTCAACGAGACCATCGGCGGCGTGCCGGTGGCGCTGGCCTACTGCACCCTCTGCGGCGCGGGGATTCTCTTCGAGACCCGGGTCGAAGGCCGCGCCGCGCCCTTCGTCTTCGGCTCCTCGGGCTTCCTCTACCGCTCCAACAAGCTGATGTTCGACCGGGAGACCGACAGCCTCTGGAACCAGTTCACCGGCGAGCCAGTGGTCGGCCCCCTGGCCGGCAGCGGCATCAAGCTCAAGATCCGCCCGGTCGCCATAACCTCTTGGGGCCGCTGGCGGGCGCGCAAACCCGAGACCCGGGTCCTGTCGCTCGACACCGGACACAGCCGGGACTACGGCTCGGGCGTCGTCTACCACGACTACTTCGCCAGCCCGAACCTGATGTTCCCGGCCCTGGTCGACCAGACCCGCCTGAAGCAGAAGGACTACGTCTTCGGAATCCGCAGCGTCGGCGCAGCGAAGGCCTGGCCGGTCACGGCCTTCGGCGAGGGCCGGGTGATCAACGATCGGGTCGGTCAGCAGGAGGTCGTCCTGATCGGCGACGCCCGCACCCGTAGCGTGCGCGCCTACGCCCGCGACGGCCGGCGCTTCGAGGCCAGCGTCGACCGCGGCCGCCTCTCCGGCCCGGGCGGGCTCTGGCGCCTGGAAGAAGACGCCCTGGTCGGCCCGGACGGCACGCGCCTGCCGAGGATCCCGGGGCACATCGCCTACTGGTTCGCCTGGGACGGCTACCTGGGGGTGGAGAGCGAGCTCTACGCCGAGGACGGCTGAGCTACTCCTCGACCAGCTTCTCCAGGCTCTCCAGCCTGTCGGCCTCGGCGGCGGGCTTGTCCCAGCGGATGCGGTGGATGCGCGGGAAGCGCATGGCCAGGCCCGACTTGTGACGCTTGGAGCGCTGCACGGCGTCGAAGGCGACCTCCAGGACCAGGCCGGGCGCGACCGCGCGCACCGGGCCGAAGCGCTCGGTGGTGTGGTCGCGGACCCACTTGTCGAGCTGCTTCAGCTCCTCGTCGGTGAAGCCGAAGTAGGCCTTGCCGACCGGCACCAGCTCCTCGCCCTCCGTCCCCGCGCGCCAGGTCCCGAAGGTGTAGTCGGAATAGAAGGAGGAGCGCTTGCCGTGGCCGCGCTGAGCGTACATCAGCACGGTGTCGAGCAGCAGGGCGTCGCGCTTCCACTTGAACCAGGGGCCCTTGGGGCGGCCGGCCTGGTAGGGGCTGTCGCGATGCTTGAGCATCAGGCCCTCGATGCCGTTCCGCCGGGCCTCGGCGCGCAGGGCGGCCAGGTCGTCCCAGGTCTCGAAGGGCACCAGGGGCGAGAGGTCCATGCGCGCCGGCAAGGTCTCCCGGTACCAGGCCTCCAGCGCCCCGCGCCGCTCGGCCAGGGACAGGGGGCGCAGGTCGCGCTCGCCCAGGTGCAATACATCGTAGAGCCTGAGGTGCGCCGGATGGGCGTCCAGCAGCTTGCCGGTCACGGCCTTGCGGTTCAGGCGCTGCTGCAGGTCGTTGAAGGGCGCGACCTCGCCTTCCCGCAGGACCAGGAGCTCGCCGTCGAGCACGGCGTCGAAGCCGGCGGCCTCTACGATGTCGGGAAAGGTGTGGCTGATCTCGTCGCCGCTGCGCGAGAAGAGCCGGGCCTGGCCGCCGCCGGCGGCGAGCTGGACCCGGATGCCGTCCCACTTCCACTCCGCCAGGTAGTCGGCGGGCGCGA
Source organism: Kiloniellales bacterium (assembly GCA_030066685.1). NCBI lineage: Bacteria > Pseudomonadati > Pseudomonadota > Alphaproteobacteria > Rhodospirillales > Kiloniellales bacterium. The sequence goes on from JASJBF010000012.1 coordinate 16,525, forward strand.
GCTTCGCCAGGTCGGCGTCCTCCAGCGGGTTGGCCAGCATCAGGGGATGGAAGACGGCGCGGCGGTCGATCTCCGGCCTGGGCGCGCGGCCCTCCAGCCAGGCGAAGAGCTCGGTGTAGGGCGGCTCGAGCCCGTGCCAGATCTCCTCGATCTCGCTGAGCTCGGCGCCCCGCCACTCGGCCAGGCCGGTCTTGGCGAGGCGGGCCGAGACGCCGATCCTAAGGCCGCCGGTGATCAGCTTGAGCAGGGCCCAGCGGCCGCCGGAATCGAGCGCGTCGAGCCAGCCTTCCAGCAGGCCCGGCACTTCGTCGCGCTTGGCGTCCTGCAGGGTCTCGACCACCTCGGCCAGGTCCGGCGGCCGGTTGGCGCCGGGGCGCTGCGGCCAGATCAGGGCCACGGTCTCGGCCAGGTCGCCGACGAAGTCGTAGGACCAGCGGAAGAGCACCGGGTCGACCCGGCTCTCGACCAGGGCGCGGACCTGCCCGGCCTTGGCGGCGCGGAAGGACAGGGCGCCGGTCAGGGCGGCCAGGGCGTAGCCGCGCTGCGGGTCGGGCGTCGCCTCGAAGTACTGGGCCAGGTGGCGCAGCTTGCCGTTGCGCGCCGGGGTGAAGACCAAGCGGTCGAGGAGCTCGGCGAAGGGCTTCACGCCGCGCCCTCCCCCGGCGCGCCAGACGCGTCCCCGCCCTCCTGCTCCTCCTCGCCGCGGCCCAGGAGGGAGAGCGCGCGGGCCGCGAAGCCCCGGCCGCGGGCGTGGTGGACCAGGGCCTCCTCGTTGCCGTGGGTGACCCAGACCTCGGGCGCGCCGACGTCCTCCAGGGTCCGGGTCAGCTCGTCCCAGTCGGCGTGGTCGGAGATCACCAGGGGCAGCTCGGCGCCGCGCTGGCGGGCGCGCTGGCGCACGGTCATCCAGCCCGAGGCCATGGCGGTCAGCGGCTCCGGCAGGCGCCGGGACCAGCGGTCGTTGAGCGCCGAGGGCGGCGCCAGGACGATCTCACCCTTGAGCTCGGCCTTGGCCAGGCCCATCGCCGGGCGCAGCTCGCCCAAGGAAATCCCAAGGGTTTCATAGAGCTCGGTCAGCTTCTTCAGGGCGCCATGAAGGTAGATCGGGCGGTCGTAGCCGGCCGCGCGCAGCAGCCCGATCAGGCGCTGGGCCTTGCCCAGGGCGTAGGCGCCGACCAGCAGGCAGCGCTCGGGGAAGGTCTCCCGGGCCCGCAGCAGCTTGCCGACCTCCTCGGCGTCCGGCGGGTGGCGGAAGACCGGCAGGCCGAAGGTCGCCTCGGTGATGAAGACGTCGCAGGGCACGACCTCGAAGCCGGCGCAGGTCGGATCGGGCCGGCGCTTGTAGTCGCCCGAGACCACCACCCGCCGGCCTTGCCACTCCAGCACCGCCTGGGCCGAGCCCAGCACATGGCCGGCCGGCGCGAAGCCGACCGCAACGCCGTCGATGTCCTGGCGCGCGCCGTAGGCCAAGGGCTGATGCTGTCTGCCGGCCGCATCGCCGTAGCGCGCCTTCATGATCTCGAGGGTCTCGGGCGTCGCCAGCACCGCGTCGTGGCCGGGCCGGGCGTGGTCGGCGTGGCCGTGGGTGATCACCGCCCGCGCCACCGGCCGCGCCGGATCGACGTAGAAGTCCCCCGGCTCGCAATAGAGGCCCTTCGGGGTTACTCTGAGCCAACCTTCCGCTTTGCTTGGACTCTCGCGCATGCCAACCGACTTCCAGCTTCACGAACGCCTTGCGGCGGACTGCGTGGCGGTGACGACCGGGCCGCTGTCGCAGATCCTTCTGATGAAGGACGCCAACTTCCCCTGGCTGGTCCTGGTGCCGCAGCGTCCGGGCCTGCGGGACTTCCACGACCTGGACGCCGCCGACCTGGCCCTGGCGACCCGGGAGATCGTCGCCGCCAGCCGCGTCTTTGAAGATAGCCTGCGGCCGGACAAGATCAACGTCGCGGCCCTGGGCAATCAGGTGCCGCAACTCCACGTCCACGTCATCGCCCGCTTCCACGACGACCCGGCCTGGCCGAAGCCGGTCTGGGGCGTGCTGCCGCCCAAGGACTACGCGCCCGACGCCCTGGCGGCGCGGGTCGAGGCCTTGCGGAGCGCCTTGGCCGCGCAGTTCTGATCTCAGGTTCCTCCTGCTGTCATGCCCGGACTTGATCCGGGCATCCATGGCACCGCTCGGCGCCCTTCCCCGACATGGATCACCGGATCAAGTCCGGTGATGACAGTGGGTTAGGCAGCATAGCCGAAGCGAAACGGCAAGTGGCCCGCCGCTAGTCCCCCTGGCCGTCGCCGCGCGGGCCGGTCAGGCGCTCGAAGACGCCCTTGAGGTCCATCGGGAAGGGGAAGATGATCGTGGAACTGCGCTCGCTGGAGATCTCGTGCAGGGTGGTCAGGTAGCGCAGGTGCATGGCCTCGGGCTGCCGGGACAGGGTCTGGGCCGCCTCCAGGAACTTCTGCGCGGCCTGCTGCTCACCCTCCGCATCGATGATCTTGGCGCGCCGAATGCGTTCCGCCTCCGCCTGCTTGGCGATGGCGCGGATCATGCTCTCGTCCAGGTCGACGTGCTTGAGCTCGACGTTGGCGACCTTGATGCCCCAGGCGTCGGTCTGCTCGTCGAGGATGACCCGGATGTCCTTGTTGAGGCTCTCCCGCTTGGCCAGCATCTCGTCCAGCTCGTGCTGGCCGAGGACCGAGCGCAGGGTGGTCTGGGCGAGCTGGCTCGTCGCCAGCATGAAGTCCTCGACCTGGATGATCGCCTTCTCGGCATCCATCACCCGGAAATAGACCACGGCGTTGACGTGGACCGAGACGTTGTCACGCGAGATCACGTCCTGGGTCGGCACGTCCAGGACCCGCACCCGCAGGTCGACCCGGACCATGCGCTGGATGACCGGGACCACGAGGCGCAGGCCCGGCCCCTTGACCGTCTGGAAGCGGCCGAGCAGGAACACCACCCCACGTTCGTATTCGGGCAGGACCTTAAGCGAGGCCGCGATCAGCGCCAGGATGGCGACCGGGATTCCAACGAAGACCCAAAACACGGCTAGCTCCCTTCCCTCTGCGGCTCGACCACCAGGGTCATGCCCTCCATGGCGGTGACCCGGACCGCCCGGCCCGGCTCCAAGACGCCCTCGGCGCGGGCCTGCCAGACTTCGCCCTGGACCCGGACCTCGCCCCGGTCGCCCGACCAGTCGATGACCTTGCCCGGGCTGCCGACCATCTCGTCGCTGCCGGTGCGCACCGGCTGGCGGCGCAGGCCGTACATCTTGGTCGCGATCAGCAGGGTGCCGCCGCCGGCGAGCAGCGCCACCGCGCCCATGAAGTAGGGCGAGACCCCGAAGCCGGGCACGTCGGTGTCGATCAGCATGACCGAGCCGATGACGAAGGCGATCACCCCGCCGAAGCCGAGGATCCCGAAGCTGGGCAGGAAGGCCTCGGCGATCAGGAGGATCATGCCGAGGATGATCAGTCCCAGGCCGGCGTAGTTGATCGGCAGGACGTGCAGGCCGTAGAGCCCGAGCAGCAGGCAGATCGCCCCGACCACGCCGGAGACGACGGCACCGGTGTAGAACTCGAGCACGATGCCGTAGAAGCCGATGGTCATGAGGATCACGGCGACCGTTGGGTTGGTAATGATCTCCAGCAGTTCGACGCGCCAGTCCTTCTCGATCTCGACCACCGCGACCTCCGCGGTCGCCAGGGTGACCGTGCCGTCGTCCATCTCGATCTCGCGGCCGTCGACCCGGGCCAGCAGGTCCTCGACGTCGGTCGCGACCAGGTCGATCACGCCCGCCTCCAGGGCGTCCTGGGAGGTCAGAGTCGCCGCCTCGCGCACCGCCTTCTCGGCCCACTCGACGTTGCGCTTGCGCAGCTGGGCCAGGCTGCGGATGTAGGCGATGGCGTCCTGCAGGACCTTGTCCTCGATGGTCGGCTTGGCGGCCTTGGCGGGTTCCTTCTCGGGCGCGTCGGCCTCCTCGGGCTCGGCAGCCTCCTCGGACTCGGCAGCCTCCTCCGTCTCCGCATCGCCTTTCTCTTCGGCCGGCTTCTCCTTGTCCTCCTCCGGTTCCGGCTGCCGGCCGAAGGGAAAGCCGCCACCGACCTGGACCGGCGTCGCCGCGCCCAGCTCGGTCGCCGGCGCCATGGCCGCGACGTGACTGGCGTAGAGGATGTAGGTGCCGGCGCTGGCGGCCCGGGCGCCGCGTGGCCCGACGTAGCCGATGACCGGGACGGGCGACGCCAGGATGTCCTTGATGATCTCGCGCATCGAGGTGTCGAGGCCGCCGGGCGTGTCCATCTTGAGGACGATCGCGGTCGCGCCCTGGTCCACCGACTTCTCGATGCCGCGGCTGACGTAGTCGGCGACCGCGGGTCCGATCGGGCCCTTGATGGTCAGCACCGCGACCACCGGCGCCTGGGCGCGCCCCGCCGGCGCCTGCAGCCAGAGCAGGGCGCCGAGAGCCACCAGCAGCAGATAGAGTGTCAGCCTGTGGGCGCGTTCGACCATCGTCGGTTCCTCGCCCTTCAAGAATCGGCTTTTAGCCTTTGAAAGTCCACTGTTTCCTTTGGGCTAAGGCTTCGCGACCATGAGATAGAAGATCACGGCCACGGCCAGGAAGGCCGGCCAGCCCAGGCGGAACCAGTGGGCCAGGTAGCGGTGATAGCGCTGCGGCAGGGCGCCGCCTTCGGCGGCGGCCACGGCCAGGTCCCGGATGCGCAGCTGCAGCCGGACCACCGGCAGCCAGCAGGCGCCGGCCAGAAGGAAGAGCCCGTAGGCCCAGAGCAGCCAGGGCTCCAGGGGGTCGTAGCCGCCCTGCCAGATCAGCCAAGCGCCGGAGCCGGCCTGAAAGGCGATCGCCGGCGCGGTGAAGATGCCGTCGGCCAGGACGACGTTGCGGGCGATCACCGCCAGGGCCCGCAGGTCGCCCGCGCGATGGCCGCGCCACATGTAGAAGGCCGTCCCCAGGCCGGTCCCGAAAATCAGGGTCGCCGAGAGGACGTGCAGGGTCTTGACCAGGTCGTAGGCGTTCACTTGTCGTCCTCGAGGGCCCAGGCCACCAGGGTCGCAAGCAGGATCAGCGCGAATCCCAGAAACAGCATGAGGTTGGGCCAGACGAGCTGCCAGCCGATCGCGACCATCAAGCCGACCAGCGAGGCCGCCCACCACAGCAGCGCGATCGCCAGCACCCAGAGCTGCCAGGCCAGGACCAGGCGGACCTTCCAGCGCAGCAGCAGGAGCAGGCCTGACGCCAAGGCCAGCCCGAAGACGATCTGCCAGGGATCGAAGCCGCCGCCCGGCGCCGCGTCGCCCCCGGAGAGCGCCCGGCCGACGTGGAGCCCGCCGCCGAAGAGCATCACCGAGGCGCCGACGATCCAGTAGAGCCCCAGGACCGTCCGCAGGGCTGGCCGCAGGACATAGAGCCGGGCGTGCCAGCGGTCCTGGACCTGCGCCGGATGCTGGGCGAGGACCTCGTCGAAGCCGCGCGGCACGATGCCGGTGACCAGCGTGAAGCGGTCCGGCGCGGCCGCGTTGCCCTGCTCGATCATGCGCAGGGACGTCGTGGTCAGCGGGCCGCCGCCGACCAGGTCGCCGAGGCGGGCCAGGAGCCGCATCACCGGCATCGGGATCCGCAACGCCCAGGCCCGCCCGAGGCCGAGCCAGCGCCGGAGGCGGAACAGGACCTCGCGGATGGCGATCGGCTCCGGCCCGGTCACCGGGATGATCTCGCCGATGCCCACGCCGTCTTCCAGCAGGCGGCGGATGCCCTCGGTCAGGTCGTCCATGAAGACCGGCTGGAAGGGCTGCTCGCCCTTGCCGGGCAGGGGCACGAAGAGGGGCAGCGCCGCCTGGGCGCGCAGCAGCGAGGTGCCGCCGTAGGAGCCCGCCGGCGTGTAGACCAGCGAGGGCCGCAGGATCGTCCACTCCAGGTCGAGACCCTGGAGGTGCGCATCCGCCGCCAGCTTGCTGGTCGCGTAGTGCAGGTCGATGCCGGTCTCGACGCCCAGGGCCGAGACGTGGATCACGCGGCGGACGCCGGACGCCGCGCAGGCGTCGAAGAGCGCCGCCGTCGCCGTCAGATGCACCGCCTCCATGGTCGCCCGCCGTCGCGGTTGCAGCACGCCGACGCAGTTGACCAGCGCCTCGACGCCTTGCAGGCGCGGGCGCCAGTCATCGGAGCTCAGATCCCGCGTGAAGTCGCAGGCGATAAAGCGCTGATCCGGAAAGATACGGTCGGCCCGCTGGCCGTCCCGGGCGCCGATCAGCACCTCGTGGCCCGCCGCGATCAGGCAGGCCGCGACATGGCGGCCGATGAAGCCGGTCGCGCCCGTGACGAGAACCTTCATGGCCCCTCTCTAGCACGTTCGGCCGAGTCGGCGGTTAATCCGGCTTGGAGAACGGATCCGGAACGCTATAGTCGGAGTCATGGACCTGCCGCGGACTGCGCCCCTGCCCGCCGAGCTGCTGCCGGAGACCTTCGGGTCCTGGTTCGCGGCGCGCGGCTGGGCGCCACACGCGCATCAGCTCGAGATGCTGGCGGCGGCGCGCGACGGCGCCTCGGCCCTGCTGATCGCGCCGACCGGCGGCGGCAAGACCCTGGCCGGCTTCCTGCCCTCCCTGGTCGAGCTGGCGGCCGAGCCCACGGCCGGGCTGCACACGCTCTACATCTCGCCGCTCAAGGCGCTGACCGTCGACATCCACCGCAACCTGACCCAGCCGATCGCCGAGATGGGCCTCGACATCGCCTGCGAGACCCGGACCGGCGACACACCCCAGGCCAAGCGCCAGCGGCAGCGCCGGCGGCCGCCGCAGGTCCTGCTGACCACGCCGGAATCCCTGGCCCTGCTGCTGTCCTATCACGACGCGGCGCGGGTCTTCGGACGCCTGCGCTGCGTGGTCGTCGACGAGCTTCACGCCCTGGCCGACAACAAGCGCGGCGACCTGCTGTCGCTGGGCCTGGCGCGGCTCCAGGCCCTGGCGCCGGACTGCCGGCGGGTCGGGCTCTCGGCCACGGTGCGCGATCCCGAGGCCCTGCGCGCCTGGGTGACCGCGCCGGAGAGCGCGACGCCGGCACGGCTGATCCGCGGGGCACCCGGTCCGGACCCCGAGATCGAGATCCTGGTGACCCGCGAGCGCCTGCCCTGGTCCGGCCACATGGCCCTGCACGCGGTCGGAGAGATCTACGAGCGCCTGAAGGCGGTCGACACCGCCATCGTCTTCGTCAACACCCGGGCCCAGGCCGAGCTGGTGTTCCGCGAGCTCTGGCGGATCAACGACGACAACCTGCCGATCGGCATCCACCACGGCAGCCTGGAGCGCGAGCGCCGGCGCAAGGTCGAGGCGGCCATGGCCCGGGGCGAGCTGCGCGCGGTGGTCGCGACCTCCTCCCTCGACCTGGGGATCGACTGGGGCGCGGTCGACCTCGTGGTCCAGGTCGGCGCGCCCAAGGGCGTGTCGCGCCTGCTGCAGCGGATCGGCCGCGCCAACCACCGCCTGGACCGGCCGAGCCGGGCGCTGCTGGTGCCCGGCAACCGCTTCGAGTACCTGGAGTGCCTGGCCGCCCTGGCCGGGGTCCGCGAGATGACCCTGGATGGCAACCCGCCGCGCAGCGGCGGGCTCGACGTCCTGGCCCAGCACCTCCTGGGTACCGCCTGCGCCGGGCCGCTCGATCCCGATCTTTCTTATCGTCAGGCGGTTACCGCCCCACCCTACAGCGAGCTGACAAGGCGGGACTTTGACGACGTGCTCGACTTCGTCGCCACCGGGGGTTACGCGCTGAGGGCCTACGAGCGCTTCCGCCGCCTGGTCCGGGGGCCGGACGGGCTCTACCGCCTGGCCAACCGGCGCTTCGTCCAGCGCTACCGGATGAACGTCGGGACCATCGTCGAGGCGCCGACCATCAAGATCAAGCTGCGCAACGGCCGCGGCCTGGGGGAGGTCGAGGAGTACTTCGTCAACGGCCTGACCGCCGGCGACACCTTCATCTTCGCCGGCGAGCTGCTGACCTTCCTGGGCCTGCGCGAGACCTGGGCCGAGGTCGCCCGCGGCGGCAAGGGCGATCCCCAGGTGCCGGCCTACGGCGGCGGCCGCCTGCCGCTCTCGACCCACCTGGCCGAGCGGGTCCGCGGGCTGCTGGAGGCGACGGCGGCCTGGCGGGACATGCCGCCGGCGGTCGCCGAGTGGCTGCGCCTGCAGCACTGGCGCTCCGTCATGCCGCCGCGCGACGGGCTCCTGGTGGAGACCTTCCCGAGGGGCGAGCGCGAATACCTGGTGGCCTACTGCTTCGAAGGGCGCAACGCCCACCAGACGCTGGGCATGCTGCTGACCCGGCGGATGGAGCGGCTCGGCCTCTCGCCCCTGGGCTTCGTCGCCACGGACTACGTCATCGCGGTCTGGAGCCTGCGCCCGGCGGAGGACATGGCGGCCCTTTTCAGCGAAGACCTGCTGGGCGACGACCTCGAGGAATGGATGGCCGAGTCCTCCCTGCTGCGCCGGACCTTCCGCAATGCCGCGGTGATCGCCGGCCTGATCGAACGCCGCCATCCCGGCCAGGAGAAGACACGGCGCCAGGTCACGATCTCCTCGGACCTGATCTACGACGTGCTGCGCAAGTACGAGCCGAACCACGTGCTGCTGCGCGCGACCTGGGCCGACGCCGCCGGCGGGCTGACCGATATCGGCCGCCTGGGCGACATGCTGGGCCGGATCAAGGGCCGGATCCGGCACCGCCATCTCGAGAAGGTCTCGCCCCTGGCGGTGCCGGTCCTGCTGGAGATCGGCCGCGAGCAGGTCTACGGCAGCGCCTTCGACGAGCTGCTGGACGAGGGCGCCCGGGGCCTGATCACCGAAGCCACCGAGGGCGCCGACCAGGCCCGGCTGCCGCTGTCCAGTTAGAAGAAATCGGGGAAGAGGCGCTCGAGCTCCGCCTCCATGGCCGAAATCTCCTCCAGCGTGTCGTTGGCCTGGCGGTTCGGCAGGGAGCGCCCCAGGTCGTAGCAGGCGAAGGCGCGGATCAGGTCGTTGCGGCGCGCATAGTGGTCGCCCAACTCCTTGTAGAAGTTGGGCACATAGGGGTTCCTGCGGATCCCCTCGGCGATCAGGCGCGCCGGATCGAGCCCGAACTTGGCTTCGAGTTCGGGCGCCTCCGACAGCGCGTTGCCGGCGAAGACGTCGAGCAGATAGCCTCGGGTCACGCCCTTGCGCGAAAGCCGGACCAGCGTCTCGACCGTGGCCTCTGGGTTCCGCGTCCTCTGCTCGCGCGACAGGGCGCCGCGCAGCACGAGGATCCGATCGTCGCGCCCGATCATGTCCTGGACGACCTCGGCGTCCAGGCAGGACGCGCTGCCAGGATCGCCGTCGTTGCAGAACGCGGTCCTCGGCAGGTAGTGCAGCGTGCCCTCCATCAGCGTCAGCCAAGCTTCGAAGAGGGCGTCGCGCCGGACCGCCGCACGCGCCTCCCGCACGTAGTCTTCGAGGCTCTTCGGACCCTCGACATGCCGGCTGAAGACGGCGTCGATCATCACCGGCAGCAGGTCCCGATAGAAGGGGTCCTTCTTCTCGGACAGATGAAAGGGCCGGAGCTTTTCATCCAAGGGATAGGCGGCGGCCGGCTGCTGCAGGATCCGGAAGCGATACTCCTCCTCGAAGAAGGCGTTGCCTTGGGCGCGCTTGTACCTGATGAAGGCTGGGAGCTTCCCGGACTGCATCAGGGCGCGCCGGATCCGGGGGTGGAGCTTCAGGTTGTACTGCAGGAGCAGCCCGAAGGCCGCCGCCTGCTCGAGCGTCAACTCGGACCGCGACGGCTTCCAGCCGGCAACGATCTCGCCGGCGTGGAGAACCGAAACGGAGCCGTCTTTGTGGTCGATCTGCTCGAGATCGAGCTTCGCTTCCCGGTTGGTCTCCGCGCCCAGCTCGGATTCGGTCCAGAAGACCTGGAGCGGCTTGGGCACCGAGTCCGTGCCGAACTGGGAGCGTTGCATCGCATTCCTCAGGACGCTGCGGTTGCGGAGTTCCGATTGGATGAAGGTGACCGGCGCGAAGAGCGAATCGTTGCGAAAGGTCCCGGCCTTGCGGTCGACCTGCAGAAGCCGCTTGAGCTTGGTATCGATGATGGTCTGACCGGCTTCGGTCGCGAGCGACACGTAGTCCGGGCCCAGGGTCGCGATGCTGGAGGTCTCGGCCGGGCTGCGGTCAGAGGACTTCAACACCAGGATCCTCATCTCGCGCGCGTTGTAAGGACCGTGGAGGTTCCGCAGATCGGCCGCCGTCCAATGCGGACCCGGACGAGGGGCTTGCGGCTCCTGGCCGAGAACGGGCGAAGTGATCGCGCCCAGAAAGAGTGCTATGAGGACCGGCGTCCGCATGCGTCGCATCCCTGTCGTTCCACCGCGAAGGGTCTTTGGAATCCTATGCACGTCGGCACGCCATGACCAACCCGCATTCCGATGACCCGCGGCCCGCTGCGGACCCAGGGCGCCCCGGAGGCGCAAGGCTCTGCGTCAACGGCGCCGAGCTGCAGGCCGACGTCTCGGGGGCGCTCTTCTGGCCAACGCAGGAGACCCTCGTGGTCTCCGACCTTCACCTGGAGAAGGCCTCGTTCTTCGCGTCGCGGGGGCAGCTTCTGCCCCCCTACGACACCGCAGCCACCTTGCGGGGTCTCGAGGCCCTGGTCGCGCGCCTTCGCCCGGCCCGGGTGGTGAGCCTGGGCGACTCCTTTCACGACCCGGCCGCGGCCGAGCGCCTGGACGGCGCGGCGGCGGCCAGGATCGAAGCCCTGACCCGGGACCGCGACTGGGTGTGGATCTGCGGCAACCACGACCCGGCACCGCCAGCCGACTGGGGCGGCCGGGTCGCGCAGGACCTGACCCTGGGTCCGCTGGTATTCCGCCACGAGGCGCTGCCCGAGGGCCCGACCGCGGGCGAGGTCTCCGGCCACTTCCATCCCAAGGCCTCGGTCCGGGTCCGGGCGCGGCGCCTGACCGCGCGCTGCTTCGTCACCGACGGGCGCCGGCTGATCCTGCCGGCCTTCGGCGCCTTGACCGGCGGCCTCGACGTCGGCAGCCCGGCGATCACCCGGCTCTTCGCGGAGGGCTTCGTCGCCCACCTGCTCGGCCGGGACCGGATCTTCGCCTTTCCCGGCACGGCCCTGACGTCTCCGGCCGAGCCCTGATCGCTCGGCGCCCCGGCAACGTAGCAAGACGCAGACTCCCGATCGAAGGCTGCCCCCGCGATGATCAGCGACAGTGCTCCCAGCATCCTCTGGTTCCGTCAGGACCTTCGGCTCTCCGACAGCCCCGCGCTGGCCGCGGCCCTGGCCCGCGGCGCGCCGGTCCTGCCGGTCTACGTGCTGGACGACGAGACCCCGGGCCGCTGGGCGCCGGGCGGCGCCGGACGCTGGTGGCTGCACCACAGCCTGGCCGCGCTCGCGGCCGACCTCGAGGCCCTGGGCCGGCCGCTGGTGCTGCGCCAGGGGCCGGCCGAGCGGGTCGTGCCGGAGCTGGCGGCCGAGGTCGGCGCGGGCGCGGTCTTCTGGAACCGCTGCTACGAGCCCTTCGCCATCGCCCGCGACACACGAATCAAGTCGGCGCTCCAGGAGCGCGGGCTGGTCGCCGAGAGCGGCAACGCCGCCCTGCTCTTCGAGCCCTGGGTTCCGCAGACCAAGTCGGGCGGGCCTTTCAAGGTCTTCACGCCCTTCTGGCGACACCTGCTCGGCCGGCCGGCGCCGTCGGCGCCTCTGCCCCCACCTGAAGCTCTGCCGGGCGGCATCGAGGCCAGGGGCGAGGCCCTCAGGGACTGGTCGCTGCTGCCCAGTGCGCCGGACTGGGCCGGCGGCCTGCGCGATCGCTGGACGCCGGGCGAAGCGGGCGCCCAGGCCCGCCTCGCAGCCTTCCTGGACGACGCGGTCGGCGGCTACCGGGAGCAGCGCGACCTGCCGGACAGCCCCGGCACCTCGCGGCTCTCGCCGCACCTGCACTGGGGCGAGATCTCGCCGCGGCAGGTCTGGCACGCGACCCGGCACCGGGCCGCGGCCGGTGGCCCCGGGCCGGCCGCCAGCGAGGCCTTCCTGCGCGAACTGGGCTGGCGCGAGTTCTCCTACCACCTGCTCTACCACTGGCCGGAGCTGCCCGAGCGGAACTGGAAGCCGAGCTTCGACGCCTTCCCCTGGCGCGAGGACGAGGCCGCCTACCGGGCCTGGACCCGGGGCCGGACCGGCTATCCTTTGGTCGACGCCGGCCTGCGCGAGCTTTGGGCGACCGGCTGGATGCACAACCGGGTGCGCATGGTCGCCGCCTCCTTCCTGATCAAGCACCTGCTGATTCACTGGCGTCGCGGCGAGGACTGGTTCTGGGACACCCTGGTCGACGCCGACCTCGCCAGCAATTCGGCGAGCTGGCAATGGGTCGCCGGCAGCGGCGCCGACGCCGCACCCTTTTTCCGGATCTTCAACCCGGTGACCCAGAGCCGGAAGTTCGATCCCGAGGGCGGCTATCTGCGCCGCTGGCTGCCGGAGCTGGCCAAGCTGCCGGCGGCGGCGATCCACGCGCCCTGGGAGGCCGAGGCCGGGACCCTCGCCGCCGCCGGGGTGCGCCTGGGCGAGACCTATCCCTGGCCGATCGTCGACCACGCGGCGGCCCGGCAGCGCGCCCTGGCTGCGCTGGAGACGATCAAAGCAGGGGCGTGAACCGATCTATTGCGTAACCCGCCTGTCACAGAGAAGATTTAGATTGCGATCGCGGTCTGGGCGGTCTGAGATGACCGCAAAGATCGGTCTTCCCCTTTTCCAAAAATCCGCAAGGCCGACTCAGTCTGCAGGAGAGGACAACATGCGCAAGAGAGACCCAAATCCTTCGAGTTCGGAGCTGACCTACGAGACGTCAGAGGACATCGCGGTCAACCCGACGACCAACGCGACCTTCGGCGAGGTCGTCCAGCGCCGCTTCAACCGCCGCGAGGTGCTGCGCGGCAGCTTGGCCGTGACCGCCATGGGCGCGATCGCCGGCCCCATCGCCTTCGGCGGCCGCCCGGCCAGGGCGGACGGCGGCAAGTTCAAGTTCACCGAGATCGAGCACGGCGTCGACGAGACCCACCATGTCGCGCCAGGCTATAGCGCCGATATCCTGATCCGCTGGGGCGACCCGATCTTCCCGGACGCGCCGGCCTTCGACCCCCGCAACCAGACCGCCGCCGCTCAGCTGAAGCAGTTCGGCTACAACAACGACTTCATCGGCTTCCTTCCGCTGCCGGCCGGCTCCAATGCCTCCGACCGCGGACTGCTCTGCGTCAACCACGAGTACACCAACGAAGAGCTGATGTTCCCGGGCATCGAGCGTCAGGATCGGGACCTGCAGTTCGCCGACATGACCAAGGAGATGGTCGAGGTCGAGATGGCCGCCCACGGCGGCTCGGTGATCGAGGTCAGCAAGGCCGGCGGCAAGTGGCAGGTGGTCCTGGACAGCAAGTACAACCGTCGGATCTCGCCTTACGACACCGCGACGAAGATCTCCGGTCCCGCGGCCGGCCATCCCCGGATGCAGACCGTCCAGTTCCCGAGCGGCAGCGACACCATCGGCACCCTGAACAACTGCGCCGGCGGCATGACCCCCTGGGGCACCTACCTCATGGCCGAGGAGAACTTCCACGGCTACTTCTGGGGCGACATCGCCGGCAACCCCGAGAAGGCCAATTACGAGCGCTACGGCGTGCCCGGGCAGTGGTACGCCTGGGGTAAATACGTCGATCGCTTCAACCTGGAGAAGGACCCCAGAGCCGCCAACCACTTCGGCTGGGTGGTCGAGGTCGACCCGCTCGACCCGAGCGCGCCGCCGGTCAAGCGCACGGCCCTCGGCCGCTTCAAGCACGAGGGCGCGGAGCCCATCGTCAACGGCGACGGCCGCGTCGTGCTCTACTCCGGCGACGACCAGCGCTTCGACTACCTCTACAAGTTCGTCACCGAAGGCCGCTACGACCCCGCCAACCGCGCGGCCAACCGCGACCTGCTGGACAAGGGCACGCTCTACGTCGCCCGCTTCGAGGACGACGGCAGCATGACCTGGCTGCCCCTGGTTCACGGCAAGGGGCCGCTGACCGCCGAGAACGGCTTCAAGTCCCAGGCCGACGTCGCGATCGAGACCCGCCGCGCGGCGGACCTGCTGGGCGCGACGCCCATGGACCGGCCCGAGGACGTGCAGCCCAATCCGAAGAGCGGCAAGGTCTACGTGATGTTGACCAACAACTCCAAGCGCAAGGCGGAACAGGTCAACGCCGCCAACCCGCGGGCCGAGAACCTCTTCGGCCACATCATCGAGCTGACCGCGCCGGGCAACGACCACGCCGCGGAGAAGTTCTCCTGGGACTTCCTGGTCAAGTGCGGCGATCCTTCGGTGGCCGAGATCGGCGCGACCTGGAACCCCAAGACCTCGAAGCACGGCTGGTTCGCGGCCCCCGACAACTGCGCCTTCGACAGCCAGGGCCGGCTCTGGATCTCCACCGATCAGGGCAGCGCCTGGAGCAAATCGGGCACCGCCGACGGCCTCTTCGGCATCGAGACGGAGGGCGACACCCGCGGCTACAGCAAGATGTTCTTCCGGGTCCCAATCGGCGCCGAGCTTTGCGGGCCGACCTTCACGCCGGACGACAAGACCCTGTTCCTCGCGGTCCAGCATCCGGCCAGCGACGGCACCAAGGACTTCCCCGGTTTCGAGCGGCGCTCGACCTTCGACGACGCGGCCACCCGCTGGCCCGACTTCAAGGACGGCGTGCCGCCGCGGCCCTCCGTCGTCGTCGTGACCAAGGACGACGGCGGCCCGATCGCAAGCTAGCGGCACGCGCGGCGGGTCTGTTCCGGGCCCGCCGGACGCCGTTTCTGCCCTTCGCCCGAGGCGCCGGCCCACGCCGGTCCCTCGGGCGGCGCTGCACAGACTCGATCGCGCGCCCCTGTCTCCGGGGACGGCGGATCCTTCGCGTGAAGTACAGACGCGACGGCCGCGATCCGGATACAATACCGGATACCGCCGCATCGGAGCTTGCCCGGCCTTGCCGGGCAGACCCGGAGGCGTCAGCACAAAGGGGCGAGTGGAGGCCGGAGCGAAGAGTCTTGGAACACTGCCGGGGCAGAGAGCATCGGCGGGCGACAGCCGACGAAGGGGTCCCGGACCGGCTGACCGGGACCGCGCCGCTCGTCCTGCTGGCCGCCGCCAGCCTGCTCGCCCTGAGCGGCTGCGGCAGCTTCGCGCCCGTCGAGCGTCCGCCGCTCGCCTTCTCCGAGGCCGCACTTCCCGAGACCGCGGACGGATTCCCCAATTGGCCCTACCCGCCGGCGCGTATGGAGACCCTGCTGGGCGAAACCCTGGTCAGCGGAGACTTCGAGCTGGCCGAGATCGAGAGGACCAAGTACGGCGGCAGCGGGCCGAGCCGGGTCACCCTGTACTTCACGGCGCTCGACCGGCCGATCAGCTTCAAGTGGAAGGCGGTGCCGCCGAACGACCTGGAGGCGGTGAACAACACCCCGCGTAAGGAGATCGCAGCCTACGAGATCCAGAAGCTGTTCCTGGAGCCCGAGGATTTCGTGGTGCCGACGACGGTGCTTCACTGCGAGCCGATGGCGCGCTACGCCCGCAAGAAGGGGGCCCTGCGGCCCAGCGTGGCGGGCAGCGACTGCGTGCTGGGCGTCCTGGCCCTCTGGCTCGACGACGTGACCATGGCCAAGGCGCTCTACGAGCAGGACCGCTTCGTCACCGAGCCGGTCTACGCCCACTACATGGCGAACTTCAACCTGATGACCTACCTCATCGACCACAAGGACGCCCGGGAAAGCAACTTCCTGGTCTCGAAGGACGACGCGCGCCGCCAGGTCTTCTCGATCGACAACGGGATCGCCTTTCAGCCCTTCCTCTACAAGTTCTTCGCCGAGAACTGGAACGTGATCCGGGTCCCGGGGCTGCGCGGCAAGTACGTCGAGCGGCTAAGGCGGCTCCGGCGCGAGGACCTCGAGGTGCTCGGCGTCGTCGCCGAGATGGAAAGGGACGAACGCGGCATCTTCGTCCCGGTCAGCCTCGGCCCGAACCTCTCGCCGAACGAGGGCACCCGGCTGCGCGGCAGCACGCTCCAGATCGGGCTCGCCAGGTTCGAGATCGACGGCGTCTGGGCGCGGATCCAGGACTTGCTCGAAAGCGTCGACAGCGGCGAGATTCCGGTCTTCTGACCGCCACTCCGCGGGCCGAAGCGCGGCTCCCCTGCCGTCACTCCAGAAGCGTGGCCTTGAGCTTGTCGAGGGTCTCTTCGTCGATCTGAAGACCGTCTCGGATATAGGCTTCGTAGCTGCCGTAGTCTTCCTTGATCGTCGCCAGGCCGGTCTCCAGGTACTCGCGCCGGACCTCGAGCAGGGGCCGGACCTCGGACGCCGGGGTCCTGAATCTGGAGCCGACCGCGGCGAGGCTGGACAGGAAGCTCGCCCGCTGGTCCAGGAAGGCGTTGCTCAGGAGGTAGTCCTCGATCACCGTCTCTTCCGGCACGCCGACCGCCAGGAGGACCATGGCGACGGCGAAGCCGGTCCGGTCCTTGCCTTCGGCGCAGTGGATCAGCGAGGGGGTCGACTCCGGCTCGGTCAGGCGCCTGATGACCGTGGCCCACTGCGCGCGGTAGTCGCGTGCGAAGGCCCGGTTCTGCTCGACCAGCAAGCGGTGGAACTCGCCCGGCTCGACCTCGCCGTTGACGATCTTGCGCCGGGACACCGCCCGGTCCAGCGGCGCGTAGTAAACCGGGATCTCGACCACCTCCACCTCGGCCGGCGATATCGCCCGGACCGGCGTGATATCCCGCTCGCTCGCGCCCCCGGTCCGGTCGGCGTCCGGGATGCCGTTCGGCAGGCGGTTGGGCTTGTCGTCCCGCTCCACGTCGCTGCGCAGGTCGTAGACCCGCGAAAGTCCGAGAGCGCTCAGGGTCGAGAGGTCTTCGCGGGTCAGGCTGGACAAGTCGTCGGAGCGGTAGAGCACGCCCTTCTTGACCCGACGGCCATCCGAAGTGGCGTAGCCGCCGACGTCGCGGAAATTCGAAGCGCCGATCATCGGCACGTGGTTCGGATGCCGGGACGAGGCGCTGCAACCCACCAGGAAGGCGGTGACGGAAAGCATGAGCTTTCTGAGAAACGGCGGGCTTCGCATCTTGTCTCTGGGGATCCGGATCTGGCGCGGCAGTAAGCCAAAGATAATACTTGCGCCACCGGATGGAAGGCATTGATTGCGCGGCAAGCCGACGGCGATGCGATTTCGGCAGTTGCCGCTAGGGCGTTCCCCGGCTTTGCAGTAGCCTTTCAGAGCCTAGTACCTGGAAGCAAGACCAGACAACACGGGAGGATCAAGGACAATGAGCGACAGCAAACACTCCAGGGACCGCAAGCCGAGCCATCCGGACCGCCGCCGGTTCCTCTTGTCCGCCGGCGCCGCGGCCGCGGGCGCCGGCTTCGTCGCGCACGAGCTGGCGTCGGTCCGTCCGGCGCTGGCCGGCGGGGCCGCGACGCCGGGGACGGTCCAGGTCGCCGCCGCCGAGACGCCGATCGGCCCCAAGTGGTGGCCCTCGAAGTGGGGCGCCGAGGACCAGGCCGGGGCCTCCAACCACATCACGCCGGAGAAGGTCATGGCCGCCACGGCCCTGATCAAGACCGGCAAGGTCTATTCCCTCGGCCAGGTCTACGAGCCCGAGATGCCGCTCTTCGGCAGCCGCGCCTTCGCGGTCCGGATCCCCGGATCGCCGACCGGCGGCGTCTTCGGCAACAACAAGATCATCTGGAACGACGAGTTCCTGGCGACCGAGATCGGCCAGGTCGGGACCCAGTTCGACGGCCTGGGGCACATCGGCGTCCAGGTCGGCGAAGACGGCAACCAAGGAGAAAGGCGCTTCTACAACGGCTTCAGCATGTCGGACATGGCCGGCGCCTACGGCCTGCAGAAGCTCGGGATCGAGCAGGTCAAGCCGATCTTCTCGCGCGGCATCTTGATCGACGTCAAGGGCCTGAAGGGCCAGACCCTGGCCGCCGGCACGGAAATCTCGGTCGCCGACATCGAGGCCGCCCTGGACAAGCAGGGCCTGAGCGGTTCGGACGTCACGGCGGGCGACGTCGTGGTGATCCGCACCGGCTGGAGCGACCACTGGATCAAGGACAACGCGACCTACAACGGCGGCGCCCCCGGGATCGGCGTCGAGGCCGGGCTCTGGCTGGGCGAAAAGGACGTGGTCCTGGTCGGCTCGGACACCTGGCCGGTCGAGGTGGTGCCGAACCCGGACAGCAACCTGGCCTTCCCGGTGCATCAGGAGCTGATCACCAGGCGCGGCATCTATCTGCACGAGAACCTCAACCTCGAGCAGCTGGCCGCCGAGGAGCAGTGGCAGTTCGCCTATATCTTCTCGCCGGTGCCCATCAAGGGCGCGACCGGCTCGCCGGGCAACCCCATCGCGGTGGCCTGAGGTTCAGGCGGGCGGGCGGCCTGCCGCCGCAGCGGTGGGCCGCCTGCCTTGCCCCATGCGGGAAAGGCCGGAGACTAGGGGCGCCAGGTCCCCTGCGCCTCCTGGTCGGCCGCGCGGGGCTGGCCCACCAGACCAACCCGATCAGACGCGGCCTGGTGGATCGTGACGCGCGCTTAGCCCGCCGCCTAAGACTGCGGCCCCAAGCACTTGGTTAGAGAGGCGGCCAGCCCCCGCATGATCTGGCCATAGGCCGCCGGTCCCGCGGCCAGTTCGGCGCCCAGCGGATCCAGAACCGCCGTTCGGGCCGACGTGCCCTCGATGACCGTAGAGACCAGGGCAGGCGCGAACTGCGGCTCGGAAAAGACGCAGCGGGCACCGGTCTGGACGATCTTTTCGCGCACTTCGCGGAGGCGCTTGGCGCCGGGCGTCCGGCCTTCGTCAACCGAAATCGATCCCACCGCCGTCAGGCCGTAGTGAGCTTCGAAGTAGTGGTAAGCGTCGTGGAACACCACGAAGGGCGTGTCCTTGACCGCCGACAGATCCCTTCGCAACTCGCCGTCCAATGCTTCCAGTTCGGCAAGAGTCGCCTTGCCATTGGCTTGGTAGCGCTCCGCATTGGCCGGATCGGCATCGCCCAGGGCTTTCACCGTCGCCTTGACGATGACCTCGGCGTTGTGCGGGTCCAGCCAAAGGTGAAGGTTCTTGTCGTGTTCCGCATGACCCGCGTGCTCAGCGTGCTCGTGGGCCTTCTCTTCGTCGGCGTGCGCCTTCTCGGCGTGCTCGTGACTCTCGGCGTGCTCGTGACTCTCGGCGTGCCCGTGACTCTCGTCGTGATGGTCGGCCTCGGCGTGGTCCTCGTGCGCATGGACCTCCCAAGCACCGCCTTCTCGCGCCTCCAGAAGCTCAATATCGGGCAATGCCGCGATCTCGACGAGCCTTGCCTGTCCTGACAGGGCGTCCAGCGGCTCGACCAGGAAGGTCTCCATGCCCTCGCCGACCCAAAAGATCAGCTTCGCCCGGTTCAAGGCCTTGGCATCGGACGGCCTGAGGCTGTAGCTGTGCGGAGACGCCGCGCCCTTCAACAGCAGGCTTGGCGCGCCGACATCCCCCATCACCGAGGCGACGAGGCTGTGAACAGGCTTGATGGTGACCACGACCTCGGGCGCCTCCGACCGAGCCGGTCCTGCCAAGCCGAGCAGCACTGCGAGTCCCAAGGCACCTGCGCCCGCCCTTTCCATCGCCATCGCGCTTCTCCCTATTACGACAAGCTCATTTCGGACAGCCCTGACGCGGCCTGACCGCTTGATCATTTGTTATAGTATTTCATTTTTGTTTTCAATAGGCTTGGCCGGTTTCGATAAGGTGGGCGAGACGATCATCATGGTCAGGAAAAACGGGCCACCACGTCGCCAGGCCGATCAGGGCCACGATCACGAGCGCTGCATTGCCGATGCGCTCGAGACCGCGGACGCGCTCTGCGCCCGGCGCGGCGTCCGGCTGACCAAGCTGCGGCGCCGGGTGCTGGAGCTGGTCTGGACCAGCCATGCCCCGATCGGCGCCTACGACGTCCTGCGCCGGCTGAGCCAGGAACATGAGGGGGCTGCGCCGCCGACGGTATATCGGGCCTTGGACTTCCTGCTGGAGCAGGGTCTCATCCACAGGATCGAGAGCCTCAATGCCTTCGTCGGCTGCGCCGATCCGGCGGAGGCCCACACCAGCCAGTTCCTAATCTGCCAGGACTGCGGCGCCGCCGCGGAGCTGCAGGATCCGGCGATCAACCGTGCCCTCGCCCGCTCCGCCGGCAGCCTGGGCTTTCTGGTCAAGGACAAGACCGTCGAGCTGCGCGGCCTCTGCGCGCGGTGCCGAGGCTCGGCGTGATGACCGCGACCGCGCCGCACCCGCCGTCGAGGAACGAGGGACCGGCCCTGGTCACGGCCCAGGGCATCGACGTCGCCTTCGGCCGCACCACCGTTCTTTCCGGTGTCGACCTCGCGGTCCACCGGGGCGAGATCGTCACCCTGATCGGCCCCAACGGCTCCGGCAAGACGACCCTGGTGCGGGTGATCCTTGGCCTGCTGAAGCCGCAGGGCGGAGAGGTCCGGCGCGGCCCCGGACTCACCACCGGCTACGTGCCGCAGCGTCTGCACATCGACCCGGCCCTGCCCATGACCGCCCGACGCTTTCTCGCGCTGCCGCGGCGGCAGCCGGAGGACGCGCTGCACCGGGTCCTGGCGGAAGTGGGGGCCGGCTACCTGATCGATCAGCCCATCCAGAGCCTCTCGGGCGGCGAGACCCAGCGCCTTCTCCTGGCCCGCGCCCTGCTGCGCGACCCCGACCTGCTGGTGCTCGACGAGCCGCTCCAGGGGGTGGACTTCAACGGCCAACTGGCGCTCTTCGAGCTGATCGGCGGCGTCCGGGACGAGCGCCGTTGCGGCATCCTGATGGTCTCCCACGACCTGCACCTGGTCATGGCCGGTACTGACCGGGTGATCTGCCTCAACCATCACGTCTGCTGCACCGGCGCGCCCGAGGCGGTGAGCCGGCATCCCGAGTACCTCGCCCTCTTCGGGCCGCGGGGCGCCGAGGGTCTGGCGGTCTACACCCATGCCCACGACCACCAGCACGACATCTCCGGCGCCGTGGTCGAGGACCGCAAGCCGGGCCGAGCGGACCCCTGATGCTGGACGACTTCCTGCTGCGCGCCGTCCTCGGCGGAATCGGCGTCGCCCTGGTCGCGGGCCCCCTGGGCTGCTTCATCGTCTGGCGCCGCATGGCCTACTTCGGTGCCAGCCTGGCCCACTCCGCCCTGCTCGGCGTGGCCCTGGGCTTCCTGCTCGGCATCGATCCGACTCTGGGGATCGCGGCCGCTGCGATCCTGCTCGCGCTGCTGCTGGTCCTGCTGGAGCGGCAGCAGGCGCTGCCCAGCGATACCCTGCTGGGGATCCTGGCCCACGCCGGCCTGGCCCTCGGCCTGGTCGTGCTGAGCTTCTTCGAGACCCTGCGCGTGGACTTGATGGGCTACCTTTTCGGCGACATCCTGGCGGTCTCCCGAAGCGACCTGCTGTGGATCTACGGCGGTGGGATCCTGGCGCTGGGTGTCCTGGCCGCGATCTGGCGCCCGCTGCTAACGGCGACCCTGCACGAGGAGCTGGCCCGGGCCGAGGGCCTGCCGGTGGTTCAGCTGCGCCTGGCCCTGATGCTGACCGTCGCCATCGTCATCGCCATCGCGATGAAGATCGTCGGCATCCTGCTGATCATCTCGATGCTGATCATCCCGGCGGCGACGGCGCGTTGCTTCGCCCGCACGCCGGAGCAGATGGCGGCGATCGCCGCGCTCGCCGGCGTCCTGTCGGTCTGGCTGGGACTCTGGGGCTCGCTGGAAGCCGACACGCCGGCCGGCCCCTCGATCGTGGTCGCGACAACGGTTCTCTTTGCGGCCGCTCTCGCCCTGTCGCGGCTGCTCAGGCGCAGGCAGGCCTGAGCCAGCTTACGGCCGCTCGCCGCGAGCGAGGCGTTGGCCGATGTCGTCGATGCAGGGCAGGACCCGGGAGACGTCGTCGACCACGTAGTGGGCGCCGGCCTGCGCCAGGCGGCGGTGTGCCTGGCTGCGCTTCGTGGCCTGTTCGGCCTCGGGCAGCGCCTGCCATTCCTCCAGGGTCAGACCGACCTCGTTGCCGGAGACCGAGACGCCGATGCTCCACATGCCGGCGTTCAGGCCCTCTTCGATTCCGGGGAGCGTGTCGTCGACCTTGACGCAGGCCGCAACGCAATCGACCCCGAGCTCGATCGCGTTCTTGAGGCACATGAAGGGATAGGGCCGGCCCGCCGGGACGTCCGAAGCGGTCACGCAGGAATCGGGCTCGAAGCCCTGGGCCTTGGTGTCGGCCAGGTTCACCGCCGCCATCTCGGTCGAGTAGCCGGTGTTGGTGCCGATCTTGACCTCCCGCCGGCGCAGCTCGGCGACCAGCTCCAGCGTGCCCGGGATCAGCGCCGAGTAGGTCGAGAGGCAGGCGATCTGCCGCGGCACGAAGTCCGCGTACATCGCCTCGACGTCGGCCTCGCCCGGCGGCCGGCCATGCGCCTCCTGCCAGCGGCGGCGCACAGAGTCCATCAGGGTGATGGCGCGGATGTGATCCTTCTTGGGGGCGCCCATGGGCGCCCGGGCCTCGGCCATGGAAATCGGCACCTGGCGGTCCTTGAAGACCTCGACGAAGACCACCGCCGGCGCGACGCAGCCGAAGTCGACAATGGTTCCGGCCCAGTCGAAGATCACCGCCTGGACGCTGCCTTGATAGCTGCGCCGGTAGCCGAAATCGAAGATCTGGCTCACCGCTAGCTTCCCGTCCGTCCGAGCGGCCGGTAGGGGCTGCAGTCGGTGACGCCCATCTCGTCCAGGGTCGCCTCGACCGCGGCCAGGGCGCCGCGGATCTCGTCGCTGCCCAGCCGGCCGATGCAGCCGATGCGGAAGCTGGGGGCCACGGTCAGCTTGCCCGGATAGATCACATAGCCGCGTTCGCGCAGAGCATCGTAGAAGGTCTCGAAATCGAAGCGCGGATCGACCGGCATCCGGAAGGTGACGATGATCGGCGCCTGCAGCTCGTCCGGCAGCAGGGTCTCGAAGCCGAGCGCCCGCATGCCCTCGACCAGGAGCCTGCAGTTCTCGCGGTAGCGGGCGCCGCGGCCCTCGACGCCGCCCTCGGCCTCGAACTCCTTCAGGGCCTGATCGAAGGCCAGGATCACGTGGGTCGGCGGCGTGAAGCGCCACTGGCCGTTCTTCTCCATGGCCTGCCACTGGTCATGGAGATCGAGGCTCAGCGAGGGCGAGTTGTCCTCGCTGGCCTCCAGGGCGCTGCGCCGCGCGATGCAGAAGCCGAGGCCCGGCGCGCCCTCCAGGCACTTGTTGCTGGAGGCGACCAGGGCGTCGAAGGGGACCTCCCGGGCGTTCAGCGGCAGCGCGCCGAAGGCGCTCATCGCGTCGATCAGCAGCCCGCGCCCGTGCCCTGCGGTCACCTCGGCGATGGCCTCGATGGGGTTGAGGATGCCCGAGGTCGTCTCGCAATGGACGGCCGCGACGTGGGTGATCTCGCGGTCCTCGGTCAGGGCCCGGTCGATCGCCGCGGGATCGTTGGGCCGGTCCTCCGGCGTCTCGAGGATCCGCATGACCCGGCGGTGGTACTTGCAGATCTTCGCCATGCGCTGGCCGTAGGCGCCGTTCATGACGATCAGCACCTTGCCGTCCTGGGGCACGAAGTTGCCAAGCATGGCCTCGACCGCGAAGGTCCCGCTGCCCTGCAGGGGCACGCAGACGTGGCTGCCCACGCCGCCGGCGATCGCGACCAGGCGCTCGCGGATCCACCGGTTGATCTCGATGAAGCCGTGGTCGCGCGAACCCAGGTCGTGGAGCATGGCTTCCTTGACCGTCGGCGAGGTGGTCAGCGGCCCAGGGGTCAGCAACCAGGGATCGCCGGTCGGCGAGCCCGAGGCGGTGGAGGTCGGCATGGCCGCACCTTTCTTTAAGGGAAGCACCTTGTGACTTATAGCGACCCAGGGTAGCATCAGTCCAATCGATATTCTTGATATATAATATAGGTTTAAACTATGAATTTCCTGCAGTTGCGCGCCTTCCACGGGGTCGCCAGCGCCGGCAGCTTCACCCGCGCCGCCGAACGGCTCCACGTCACCCAGCCGACCCTGTCGGGCCAGGTCAAGGACCTGGAGCAGGGCTTCGGGGTGAAGCTCTTCGAACGCCGCGGTCGCGGGGTGGCGACCACCGAGCTCGGCGGCCGCCTGCTGACGATCACCCGGCAGATCTTCGGCCTCGAGGCCGAGGCCGAGCAGCTGCTGTCCGGGGCCCGGGCCCTGACCCGGGGCCGGCTGCGGATCGGCGCCGACGCGCCCTTCCTGGTCCTGCCCCTGATGGCGGCGCTGCAGCGGCGCTTTCCCGGGATCGACCTGGCGGTCGCCTTCGGCAACTCCCAGGAGGTGCTTCGCAGCCTGGTCGAAGGCCGCAACGACGTCGCGATCCTGCCCGACGTCGCCAAGGAGCCGCGGCTTCACGCCCAGGCCTTTCGGCGCGACCGCCTGGTGGTCTTCGTCGAGCGCGGCCATCCCTGGGCGCGACGGCGCAGCGTCCACCTGCGCGACCTCGCCGAGGAACGGCTGCTGCTGCGCGAGGTCGGCTCGACCACCCGTGCGATCTTGGAGCGCGCCCTGAGGCGGGCCCGGGTCCGGCCGAGCGAGACCCTGGAGATCGGCAGCCGGGAGGCGGTCCGCGAGGCCGCGGCCGCGGGGCTCGGGGTCGGCGTGGTCGCCGAGAGCGAGTTCGGTCACGACGACCGCCTGCACAAGCTGGAGATTCGGGGCGGCGCGGTGCAGGCCACCGAGTACGCCGTCTGCCTGAAGGCCAAGCGCGAAGACCGGGCGGTCGCCGCCTTCTTCGAGGTCCTGGCGGACTCCGCCCCCGGTTAGCGCGCCCGCCAGGCCTGGGTGCGGCGGTGGATGCCGCGCGAGGCGGCGGCGTGCAGCAGGCGGACCGCGGCGTTGGTGTAGAAGATCATCATGCCCATGGCCGCGGCCGGCGCGATGTCGCCGGCGTCGTCCATGTTGAGCACCGCGACCGAGGCCAGGGTCGTGTCGGGGCTGTAGAGGAAGACCACGGCCGAGACCGTGGTCATGGCGTTGACGAAGAGATAGATCCAGATATCCAGGATCGCCGGCGCACAGACCGGCACCGTGACCCGCGCGAAGACCCTGGTGACCGGTTGCTTGAGGGAGGCAGAGACGGACTCGAACTCGGGGTCCATCTGCTTCAGCGCGGTGACCGCGGTCAGATGCGCCACGGTGTAGAAGTGGGTGACCGTGCAGATCACCAGGATTCCCATGGTGCCATAGAGGAAGTTTAGGGGGTTGGCCGGGTCGTTGAAGAAGAAGATGTAGGCCAGCCCCAGCACCATTCCCGGCACCGCCATCGGCATCATGGCGAGAAACTGGAACCCGGCCCGGCCGAGTTGCATGCGCCGGGCCTTCTCGACCATGTAGGCGCCGAGGAAGACCACCAGTGTGCCGAGGAAGGCCGAATAGAGCGCCATGCGGATCGAGTTGCCGTAGGACGCCCAGCCGCCGCCGTCCATGACGTCGAAGTCGTAGTTGGCGAGCCCGAGCGAGAGGTCGTAGGGCCAGAACTTGATCAGCGCCGCGTACTGGCAGACCGCCAGGATGCCGAACATGAAGAGCGCGACCGCCAGGCTGTAGGCCAGCATCACGGCGTCGAAGCGGCGGTTCGGCTGCGGCCGGTAGGCGACGGCGCGCGCCGACAGCAAGGCGACCTGGCGCTTCTGCACCATGCGGTCGACGACGAAGGCCGCGACCGCCGGGATCAGGAGGATCATGCTGACCACCGCGCCCATCTCGAAGTTCTGCTGGCCGATGACCTGCTTGTAGACGTCGACCGCCAGGACGTTGAACTGGCCGCCGATCACCTTGGGCGCGCCGAAGTCGGTGATGACCAGGGTGAAGACGACGAAGGCGGCGCTGATTAGCCCATAGCGCGCGCCCGGCAGGGTGACCGTGAGGAAGATCCGCGCCGGGCGGGCGCGCAGGGCCACCGCGGCCTCGTAGAGCCGCGCGTCGGCGATCGAGAGCGCGGTCACGATGATGATCAGGGCATGAGGAAAGGTGAAGAAGACCTCGGAGATGACGATCCCGAGCGGGCCGTAGATCGCCGATGGACCGTAGGCGCCGTCCCGCAGCCAGGCCCAGAGCGGTGCCACCGCCTCGGCGCCGAGCAGGGCCTCGAGGACCTTGAGGACCATGCTCTGCGCGCCGAAGAGATAGACCAAGGCGATGCCCGGCAGCAGCGAGGGCACCAGGATCGGGATCATGGCGATCACCCGGAAAGCCGGACGGAAGGCCATGCAGCTGCGGGTCAGGGCATAGGCGAAGACAAAGGCCAGGGTGACCGTGATGACGGTGCTGATCAGTGCGATCTCGAGGCTGTTGAAGATCGAGCGGAACAGCGCCGGCGTCGAGAAGTACTCCAGGTAGTTGTCCAGGCCGACGCCGGGGGCCGGCCGCAGGGCGACCCGGCGGAAATCGTTGCTGGAGAATTCGTGCCACTCCGAGGTGGTCACGGGCTTGCCGCGCACCAGGAAGCCGCCCTCGCTCATTTCGATGTTGCGCAGGCGGTAGCGTGTCTTGGATCGGAAACTGAAGTCCGGAAAGAGCTTGGCCGGCGAGAGCCTCTCGTCGGCCGCGGCGCGCTGCGCGCCGGACTCGACCAGGCCCTGCGCCAGGGCAAGATCCAGGGCGTTCAAGGTCTCGCCCCAGCCCTCGCCGCTGTCGACCTGGAGCTCGTAGCCGGCGAGCCGGAAGCTGTAGGTCGCCACCGATTTCGAGAGCATGAAGTAGAGCGGCAGGGCGAGCGCGACCACGAGGTAAAGGCCGATGACCAACATGAAGCCGCGCAGGATCCAATCGTCGCGCCCCAGCTTGGGTCGGATCAGCGGCGCCTCGGCCGGCGCGGCCCCGGCGGTTGCGGCCTCAGCCACGGCCCGCGCCCTCGGGATAGACCCGGATGCGCTCGACCGGCAGGGTGACGGTGATGGTCTGGCCGGCGTCCACGCCCAGGCGCCGTACCAGGTTGCGCGAGAGGTCCGCGAGCAAAGCGGCGGCGCCCAGTCCCGGCGCGGCCAAGCTGGCGCGGTAGAAGGAGCCGAGGAACTCCAGCTCCTCGATCTCGGCCCGGAAGCTGTTGGCCTGCGCCCGGCCGGGCTCCTCGATGACGACGTCCTCCGGGCGGATCGCCAGGGTCACGCCCTCGCCGGCGTCCAGGCCCCGGGCCTCGCAGGCCAGGGCCAAATCGCCCAGGCGGACCCGTCCCGGCGCCTCGGCCCGTCCGGGCAGGAAGTTCATGGTGCCGATGAAGTCGGCGACGAAGGCCGTGGCCGGCTCGCGGTAGATCTCGTCCGGCGTGCCGACCTGCTCGATCACGCCGTGGTTCATGACCACGATCCGGTCGGCCATGGTCAGGGCCTCCTCCTGGTCGTGGGTGACCATGATCGTGGTCACGCCGAGGCGGCGCTGCAGGGCCTTGATCTCGTGGCGCAGGCGGGCGCGCACCTTGGCGTCCAGCGCCGAGAGCGGCTCGTCGAGCAGGAGCAGCCCCGGCGAGGTCGCCAGGGCGCGGGCCAGGGCGATGCGCTGCTGCTGCCCGCCGGAGAGCTGCGCCGGGTACTTGTCCTTCTGCTCGGGCAGGCCGACCAGCGCGAGCAGGTCGTCGACCCGCCGTGCGGTCTCGCCCCGTCCGGCCTTGCGGCTCTCCAGACCATAGGCGACGTTGCGTTCCACGGTGAGGTTGGGAAACAGCGCGTAGGACTGAAAGACGATTCCGAAGTCGCGTTCGTTGGGCGGCAGGGCCGAAACGTCCTCTCCACCCTGGATGACGCGGCCTCTCGACTGGATGTCGAGGCCGGCGATGGCCCGCAGCAAGGTGGTCTTGCCGCAGCCCGAAGGCCCGAGGAAGCAGACGAATTCGCCCTCGAAGATGTCGAGGCTGACGTCCCGGATCGCAACGAAGGCGCCGAAGGCCTTGGTCAGCCTGTCGATCCTGAGATAGGCCGAGGCCTCTGGCCGAGGGCCGCCTGCGGTCTCGCTCATCCGGTTCCTTCCGCCGCTTCCCGAGGCTGCCGCCGGTGGCTCCTGCCCGATACCAAGGAGCGGCCGGCGACCCGCCCGTCGGGTCGCCGGAACCGCTCAGCCACCTCCGCGTCCGGCCGGACTCAGCCCTTGGGCTCCGACTTGGAATCGTAGCGCGACTGCCACTCGCCCAAGATGCGCTTGCGGTTCTGGGCCGCCCATTCGAAGTCGTTCTCGATCATCGCCTCGGTGATGCCCTCCGGGAAGAACTTGACCGGCTTGGCCAGGCCCGGGATGGCGACCACGGCGTAGCCCTCGTTGTAGAGCTTGTTCGCGGTCTCGGTCACCGACCAGTCGACCAGGGCCTTGGCCGCCTCCAGGTCGTCGGTGCCGGCGACGATGGCGGTCGCCTCCATGTCCCAGCCGATTCCCTCCTTGGGCACGATGATCTCGAGCGGCGCGCCGGCCGCCTTGGACTTGGCGCCGCGGAAGGCGAAGGAGACGCCGATCGGGACTTCGCCGGCCGCCGCCTGCTTGCAGGGCTTGGAACCGGAATGGGTGTAGTGGCTGATGTTCTGGTGCAAGCGGTCCATGAAGTCCCAGCCGCCCTCCTCGCCGAAGATCTGCAGCCAGCTCGAGACGTCGAGGAAGCCGGTGCCCGAGGAGTTCGGGTTGGGCATGGCGACGTGGCCCTTGTAGACCGGCTTGGTCAGATCTTCCCAGGAGGCCGGCATGGGCAGCTTGTTCTTCTCCGCCTCCACGGTGTTGACGCAGACCGAGGCCACCCAGGCGTCCATGCCGGTCCAATAGGGCGGATCGTCCTTGTCACGGAACTTGGGATCCAGGGCCGCCAGGCCCTTGGGCGCATAGGGCTCGAGCATGCCTTCGCCCTTCATCAGCAGCAGGCTGGTCGCCGCGAGGCCCCAGATCACGTCGGCCTGGGGGTTGTCCTTCTCGGCCAGCAGCTTGGCGGTGACGATGCCGGTGGAATCGCGGACCCACTTGATCTCGATGTCCGGGTGGTCCTTGTTGAAGGCCTCGGCGTAGCGCTTGAGGTCCTCGGCCTCGACCGCCGTGTAGACCGTGAGCTCGGTCTTGGCGAAAGCCGACCCGGCCGCCAGGGCCGCTGCAGCCATGGCAAGGACGCCGTGGCGCAGGCCACGGACGAAGGTGGTCTTGGGCATATGGTCTCCTCCCCGCAATGCGACGACCCGGGCAAGCTGCGCTCGCCGGCGTCGCCTTCCTTGTTCGGCCCGGGCGATCGCCCGGCGCCTTGTTTATGCCAAGAGACTAATGAGGTTTTGTGACAAGCGATAGGGTGTTCGCGACGACGCGCTCAGTCCAGAGCGAGACGACAAGCAAGACCCGCCTGGGTTGTAGTCCGCCGTCCCGGAGCGGCGCCGGTCCCGAGGCTAGTGTGGTGGTTCCTAAGTTCGTCATATCTAGGATCGCTTTTGCCGTCCTCTGGGCAGGAAGCGTCGCGCGGCCGATGCTGGCGCATCGGCGAGCGGCGCTGACGCCCCCAGAGGACGGCAA
>JASJBF010000013.1 GCA_030066685.1 Kiloniellales bacterium
GCTTTTGCTGTCCGTCTCCGGTGGGTGGCGCCCTTCCGCCACCCACCGGCTCTTCGCTGAAGGTCCATGCCAGGACGTCGGGTAGCAAGCCTGGCGAGAAGGGTAGGAAGAGATGAGCGATAGGTTTGGAGTGTCGTTGGGTCTGGGCATTGGGATCGCCGCCGTCGTCTTGGCGGTCGTTCCGGTCCAGGCCTTCGACGACCAGGATCCGGGATGGAAAGCCCTTTCCCCGGCGGAGCTCGAGGCCCAAAGAGCAAAGGGCCCTGACGAGCTGCTCGTGGGCCCGCTCACGATCCAGGACAACACGATTCAGGCCGACGGCTCGATGGGCCTGAACACGATCGACAATTCTGCGTTCAGCGGCGCGATGGGCATGTTCAACGTGCTGCAGAACAACGGGCACGGCGCCATCCTGAGCAACGCAGTCGCCGTTGAGATCACGATGAACCCCGGGCCGGCGCCTTGAGGCTCCCTCCCGCCTTCGGTCGGAGATCCGCACAGGCGCAGACGGGCCCAGCGAGCTTGGACATGAAGTCGAGCAGAGCTTTCCTCTACACCTTGGTCGCCGTGGCTCTTTGTACTGCTCTGGTCCCGGGCTCTGGGGCAAAGGCCGGTTCCGTTTCCATCGAATCGACCGGCGGCAGCTTCAACGTCAAGGTCGCGAGCGTGCGCGAGGCCCGTTTCAAGAATGTCGTCAAGCAGCAGTACGACTTCAGCTGCGGTGCGGCGGCGGTCGCCACGGTGATGACCTATCACTACGAGCGGCCGATCGAGGAGGCCGAGGTGTTCTCCGCCATGTTCGAGGCCGGGGACAAGGAGAAGATTCAGCAGGTGGGCTTCTCACTTCTGGACATGAAGAACTACCTGGAAACCCAGGGCTACCGCGCCAACGGCTACGAGGTTCCGCTCGACAAGCTGGTCGAGGCGCAGATCCCGGGGATCGCGTTGATCAACACCAGGGGCTATATGCATTTCGTCGTCGTCAAGGGCGTGACGGCGGATCACGTGCTGGTGGCGGATCCGGCCATGGGGAACCGTGTCTATCCCCGCGAGGACTTCGAGGCGATGTGGAACGGCATCGTTTTCGTGATCCTCGACGACGACGAGATCGCAGCCGCGCACTTCAACCAAGAGCGCGACTGGCGGGTGCGGGCCAAGCCGCCGGTGGACCTGGTTCGGCGGATGCGTGACGAAAGCGGCTACTTCTCCCTGACCTTGCCGAGGCAGAATTATTTTTGAGATTTGGCAGCCAGAGGTTCGCAAAATGGTTAGACCTCGTAATCGCAGAAGAGTTCTTTCGGCTGTTTGCTTTGCCTTGGTCTCCAGCGTGCTGGCGACGAGCGCTTGGGCCGAGGCCGGCACCGAGAGAGTCGGCCCACCCGTGTCGCTCCTTCCTCCGGCGTTCTTTGGGGGCGCCTTGCCCGTCCCCGATAATCGGCTCGATGACCTGCGAGGGGGCTTCAGGTTCGCCAGCGGTCTCGAAGTCCACTTCGGGCTCGCGTTCAGGACTCAGTTCAACAACGAAACGCCGGTCATCACCACCTTCACCGAGGCCGATTTGATGAACCATAGCGGGGTCATCAACAGGGTGGTCGACCGGACCGTCACGGTGGAGCTCACCAATGCCGCAAGCGGCCTGATGAACGTGATCCAGAACAACCTGGACGGCGCATCGATCTCAAACATGGCGACCCTGTCGATCGATCTCTACAATGTCACCCAAGCGGCCCGGACCATGAACATGGGTCGCTCGTTCGATGCAAGGTCGCTGCTTGGGTACTAGCATGCTCGGCAAGTGAAACCCACTTGCTTCACGCGACAAGGGGGAAGGTCAAACCCGACGCTGAGGTGAAAAGCCCGATGTCTTACCGGCGAACACAGCAAAGAATGGCTGCGGGTCTTCTGTGGCCAAGTGTTTTTGTCTGCCTGATCGCTACGATCGTATCACTCGTGGGAGGAAGGCTGGCGCTGGCCGAGGAACCCCTTCGTGTGGCGGCCGCTAAGACCTCCGCGGTTTTCGACATGCCGCCGGTGACGGCCCGAGAACTGGAAGAGTCCCGGGGCGAGGGTCTCGAAGGCTCTAACGCCGGCAACATGGATACGGCCGTCATTCTCTGGGACGAAGTAAGATCCGGGCGACGGACGGGCGTCTCATCTCAAAGTCAGGGCACGAGCACGAACGTGCACAGCACGGTGTCCGGACAGCTCTTCTGATCCCGGGTACTTGCGGGAAATCGATACCGTCAGCTCGTGTTCAATTCGGCCGCCGCTCAGGCGGAGGCTCCCCGAGAAGCCTCGGCCGTCAGCCTATCTTTGGAAGCTTGGCGCGGACGCGCCGAGAGATTGCGGGCTGCCAGAGCATTTGGCTCAGGACGAACAGCGGTCTCCCGCGGTGCAACGCCGAATGCCTCGAGCACCCTCGGCACCGGATCCTTCGTCCGCCGGCACGGGAAAGCGCCATTGTCCTATCGGCGTCATCGGACGCCTTCGAAAGCCGGCGAAGCGCCGAACCGCTGTGGTTCTCCGAAGACGCCATCGCTGACCCATAGCCAACCCGTCATCGTTTGCCGGGAAGAAACACATCTCGCGCCTTTCGGGCTTGCCAAGAAAAGGCGCCTTCCTCCGCGCTCACTCAGACAAGCCAGAAAGATCAGAACCACCCGCCGCTGAGCAGGGTCATCGACATGGGCATACGGAGTAGCACCCGGGCGTCTGGCGCATCATCGGTCAGGCCAGCATTCACTTGCAGGTTCAACGATGTCGAATCGTTGACGCGATAGGAACCGCTGAGCAAAAGCGAGCCGAGCTGAAGATCCGAGTTCTGGACCTTAGTTCCGTCCTGCTTCGTTTTGAGCACGTAGTCGTGCTGGTAGCCAAGGCCAAACGAGGTCTTCTC
This sequence comes from Kiloniellales bacterium, assembly GCA_030066685.1. Taxonomy (NCBI): domain Bacteria; kingdom Pseudomonadati; phylum Pseudomonadota; class Alphaproteobacteria; order Rhodospirillales; species Kiloniellales bacterium. The sequence continues at coordinate 2,897 of JASJBF010000013.1, forward strand.
GTTGAGCGCAACACCCATGCCCACACTGAAGCGGAGCGCATCGCCTGGGTCGATGTCCACATTTTCGCCGGTGGACTTGATATTCTTGCTCTCCTCGATGTTCCAAAGGTAGCCCGCTGTCCCCCAGAGCACGACCGGATCCGTGGGGTAGAGCATCGTGAGACTGGGTTCGATGCCCCAGAATCCGGAACCGGTCGGCAACTCATTCTCAAGCCCAGTGTTTTCGTCCAAATCGACGTCGAAGGGATCCTTGCCGGTCGGTGCCCTGGCGCTTAGATTGCCAATGAAAAAAGGCCAGCCGCCGGCGCCGCTGTTGAGCTGTAGATGGCCGGCAAACTGGATATCCCCCAGACCGTTTCCGTCCAAGTTGTCCGTTCTTTCCTCTTCGCTCCCCGTCCCAACGGGCCGCGCCGTCGTGTCCTGCTCCCGGTAAACGAAGGGGACATTGACGTCCACCTCGAACCTGTCGGTTATGCCCAGCCGCGCAGTGGTCGACCCGATCAACGTATCCCGGTCAACCTGCCGTATATCGATGTTGCCTACCGAGATAGCTGGGATGACGGTGAAACCTTCCAGAAGGACCCGGTTGCGCTGATCGTTGACGTACTCGAAACGGGGTTCCAGCACGAAATTGCCTGCCGGGGTCAATGCCCCGCTTTGGTCTTCGATGGCCTGGACCGCCGGCTGCACTTGCTCCCGCTCTATCCGCTTGCGCTGCTCCTCTAGCGGCGTCGGCTCTTTTTGTGCTTGCTCCGGCTCGGTATCGCGTTCAGCGATTTCTCTCCGCGCCGGTCGTTTGGGCTCTTGGCTCGTTGGCACCGAATTGGCCCCGTCAGGCGGAGAATTCACCGTGTAGACGGCAGGCTGTGTCGACCTTTGCAGGCCCGACTCCAAGGCATCGAGGCGCTGCTGCAGCTTCTTGAGCAGTCTTGTCTGCTCCAGATAGGCAGCCCGCAGCTGTCGGATTTCCTCGGTCCTGGGGTCGGGCTCGTGCCCGGCAGTTGCCATGGCCATGGATTTGGACTCGAGCTTGGCGTAGGTCTGCGCGGCAGCCCCGGCGACGGCTGTGACGGCAGGTTTTGCCGCGCTACTCGAGACCTTGACCACAAAGCATTCGAGGCCGCGGTTCTTGAGTTCCGAGCAGAGCTTATCGCTTGCTGCGAAGCTGGCCAGGGGCCCGGCACGCAGTCGGTAGACGACATCCTTTTCTTGGCCAAAGCCCGCGCTGACCACTTCGTGCGACAGGTCGCCCAGCAAGTTCTTGGCTGATGCCTCTACCGCCTTCCACCCGTGCTCGGCATCCTTCTCGCTCGAAAATGCGCCAAACTGCACTCGATAGGTGTTGCCCGTGCTTGGGGAATTTTCGGCTTTCACTTGTCCTGTGCGAGACCGGTCCTCGGCGCTCGACGTCTGGGCCACGCTCACGATTGACGCGATAACAGCGGCGGCCACAGAGCCGAAAATGTTTGCCATTCTCATCGTCGTTCCCCCTTGTGAAGTTGGGCGCCAAGTCGTTTGAGCTGACATGACTTGTCACCCGAATGCAGATCGAGGCGATTTCCCTGTGATCTTTGGCTGTTTCAACGCTTTCCTGTTTCGAGCTTTGCTGTTTCGCATTGGACCGCTTACGTGTGCCGCGACGTGCGAATGTTGTGCTTGCGCAAGTGGCGGTACAGCGTGACCCTGGAAACGCCCAGGTGCTTGGCTGTGTGGCTGACGTTGTGGTGATTTTTCTCTAACGCTTCGCGAATCACGCCGGCGTCAAGGATCCGCCGAGCCCGCGACCCGGCCCGCGATAGTCGCAGCGGATCGCCGTTTGCAATCGTCTCAAGTGTCGCGTCCAAGGCCGGCACGGGCGTCTGAGACCCCGGTTCGCCGGTTTGCCTTGCAAGACCGAGGTCGGCGGCTGAGATCCGATCGTCCTCGGCCATGACCAAGGCGCGCCGGATACTGCTGATCAGTTCCCGAACGTTGCCCGGCCAGGTGTGATTGTTTATCGCCCGGAGCGCGTCCGGTTCGAACTGCAGAGGCGGCAGGTTCATTTCGCGGCTGAGCCTTTGGAGGAAGTACCGGCTTAGAAGCGCCAGGTCTTCACCCCGATCGCGTAGTGCCGGCATCTCGATCGACAGGACGTTGAGACGGTAGAAAAGATCGGCGCGAAACCGGTCGGCACCGATGAGTCTCTCCAAGTTCTCATGGGTTGCGGAGATGACCCGGACATCGAGCTTGAGCGACTGATGTCCCCCAACACGCTCGATAGTCTTCTCCTGGAGAAAGCGAAGAAGGTGGGGTTGCAGCTCCACAGGCAGGTCGCCGATCTCATCCAAGAAAAGGGTGCCACCGTGGGCCGCTTCGATCCGGCCGATTCGGCGCTGGTGCGCTCCAGTGAAGGCGCCCTTTTCGTGACCGAAGAGTTCGGAGGCTATGAGCGTTGGAGGGACACCTGCGCAGTTAATCGCTACGAAAGGGCCGGTCCCGTATTTGGAGCGCTCGTGAAGCGCCAGCGCCGCCAGTTCCTTTCCTGTACCGCTCTCTCCTGTGATCAGGACAGGCGCATCCGTTGCTGCAAACCGCCGTATCGACTCAAAAATCTCTTGCATTGGCGGGCTAGCGCCAACCATGTGGGGCTCATCACCATCGTCCTCGGTCTTGGCCCAGGTGGATTTTCCTGTCGGGATGGCCTGTTCCAAGCGCTTGCTCAGCGCTTTGTTCGTCTTACTTTCCTCAAAGAGAATGTCCGCCAGGTGCTCGGCGCCAAGAGCTACTAGCTGGCTGCGGCAAAGGCCTGTTTCGCTTGCTTTGAGTTGCCCGCTTCCACGCCCGCTCAATCGAATGCCTCCCAGCTCAATGCCAAGCGCTCGACCATCACCTTCGAATGCACGGCCTGATCAATCGAACTTGGTCCAAACGCTCTTATGTCATGCCAGTTATTCTTCTCTATCAGGTCCGATGACAGTACGAGCCGTGTGCTTTAACCGACCATTTAATCTCGACCCTCAACGCGGATGTCGTGGGCTGAAGTCGAGAGGCACAGCAAATTCGGGGAAAATTTCTCTGCTCACTCGTCCGACGCGGAGAGCGACTGCAATCTTCCGATTCCCCAATTCGACTTAAACTTTGCCCTTGAGCGTGCGACGCAGCTATTGCCGCGGGATTTCGAACTAGATTTCGCCTGCCGCCTTGGCGAGCAGAGACGGGATCTCATCAGCAGCTCAACGATCGTGAGCCGTCCATGACCTATTCAGATCGCGCTAAAGGGCCGTCTATGCTGTAAGCATCATGTCTTTTGGTCGTGCCTCCCCTTCTTGAAAAAGACTCTCAATTCCTTGCTTTGCACGGAATGATAAGAATCGATTTCACCGCCCCCAAGACCTTGGAGTCTTCACAGGAATCACTCATTGCCCGATCTTCAAGACCTTTACATTATGGCCAGCGGAGCGGGCTCGGCATTAAAGAATCTTAAGTTTTAGGAAAAAATTAGTTTTCGAAGCCTGCGACCTGGCGAGATCCCAATCGTCACCTGCGGCTACTGGAGAAGCGCGGACGCGGGGATGGGTGGAGCAATCACCATGGTGTCTGGCAACCGGGCGCTGGGAGGCCCGGATCAAACGGTCAATAGCGTTTCCGCCGCGTCGATTGCCGGTCTCGAATAGCGGTGCCGCAACACAGGGAAGAGGCGACGGCGCTTGAAGCACGACAAGGAGCAATAGGCAGATCCGGGCTTGGCATAGCGGACACGATCCACCGAACCGGGAATGCAAACCGCATGAGATGAGAGGTTTGGCGTAAGAGTCTGCACTGCACGGTGAGCTTGTACTTCGAAGCCTCGGACAATATTGTAAAGAAAATAAGAGCAACGGGGCAGCCATGACGAGCATAAAGGTACCCGGTTCCGAGGTGCGCCTTGACCCGGACAAAATCACACGTATCGAGATCTCAGCAAAGAACAGCCCGAATGCGTTCCTCAAGATATCACTTCGAGGCCGGGCAGGCTCCACGGTCGTGATGTTCGCCAGCAGAAAGGAGGCAATTGAGTTCTACGAAGCTATCTGGAAACAAAGGCACTCAAGTGCAGAGCAGATCGTCAAGGTCGGTGAGTTTGGCTAGGCCTTCGAAGTCGAGAATCCTGAGCCGGCCGCGCCTAAATAGAAGCAGCTCTTGCTCCCTGAGCTGCTTCAGCGTTTGACTAACGTAGACGCTGGTCAAACCCAACGCTTCGGCGATGTGGTGTTGGGTCAAGGGGATCTCGACCTCCCGGTCGCCGACCGCAGGGCCTGGGGGACGAAGGCGCAAGCTCAATTCGAGCAGCAGGTGGCAAATTTTGCCACTGGCGGTGCGGGACCCGACATTCGTCAAGTGATCACGCGCGATGGCAACGTCCTGCGCGATCATCCGAACCAGTCGGGCCGACAGACACGGGTTCTTCTCGACCAGCTCGCTGAACTGCTGGCGGGGGAAGACACACACCGCCACGTCGGTGACGCATTCCGCGCCATGGAGCATTGGCGCAAGCAATTGAGCCTGATAGCCGAGGAAAGAGCCCGGTAAGCAGAAATCGAGAATCTGGCGACGTCCAGATTCGGTGATTCGGTACAGGCTCACCCAGCCGTCTAGCAGATTAAAGAGCTCTGTGCAGATTTCGCCCGGGCGATAGAGGTGACTGCCCGCGGGGAGAACGCAATCCCCCTGCTTAAACCGCTCGACGATCTCCAGACGGTCGCCCTCGAGAGGCTGACAAATGGTCTTTGTCCTGATGTGACATTCCTGGCAACCCACCGGAACCGCAGGTGGGCGGATTCTCCGCTGTGCCACGACCCCCCCAATTTGGATAATCAATCAATGCCACCTTCGGTGGAAACCTAAGCATAGGAAGGGGCGAAGTCCCAAGGGCTTTCGCGACATTCAGCGCCTTCGCTTTGCTCCCGATTTCCTTTAGATTTCCCGGCGAAACGCTGGTCAGAAGGGGTTTTAAGGGGATGTTTGGCAGCTTTGGTGGCGGACTTGTGTGTTTTCTGTGACAGGCTGTCATCTGGCTGTGGTTCACGGCGCGATGATGGTTGCGCAGCGCCGGTTGTAGACGGTGGGCGAGACGACGAGGTCGGCGGCATTGCGCGACGGGCCGTAGCATAGGGCGCACGCTTGCCGTAGATGCATTTCATGGCGAACAACACCGCCTCGACCGGCGCGCGGCAGCGCGCGATAAGGTCGTTGCGGCGGTTCTGCCAACGCGGCAGCTTGGGCAGGCGCTTGTGGCGCCGATGCATGACGTGGTCCCTGATGCCGACTGCCCCTCGCGTTGCGCGCCGCTCCTTCCACTTGTTGGGCATGATCACCATGAGCCATGCTGTCGAGAATTGCATTCTGCGGGTCTGGAGCATGGGCGTGAAGTTGCAATTCTCATGGTCCAGCAACCCAAGCGCCAATGCGCTCGTGGGTCTCTCAACGGCAAGATCCAAGCGGAGTGCATGGATCAAACCAAGCGTTCGAATTCAGAAACGGGTTTAGCTTGGCGCCTTCATGGATAGGACGGAGCACTTCAGGACCTGGGTGCAGATCGGCCGACACAGACGCAGCTTCGGGCAATCGCGCTCCCAGGTTTGGAGTTGGCTAGTTCGCCCCGTATTCTGATCTGCTGTGCCCGATCAGAATACGGGGCGAACTAGCCATGATTGGACATTAGCGTTGTCTAGATACGTCAATCGGGATCATCGACAACGAATAGTGATTGGCCAAGACTGCCATCCTCGGAAACCTAGAAAACACTGAAGGAACTTGCGGCGAGATTTGCAAAAGATGGGAACATCCGAGACACCAACTCCAAGGCGGGCATGAAAGAATAAGGGACACCATCAAAGCGTCACTTCGTCCTTCCTAAGCTCATTTTATATCGATAGATTGCAGGGGTCGGTTGTGTGAGAAAGAACACCAATAGAAAGCGTGAACTAAGGACCTAAAGACCCTTGGTCCGAATAATAACTGACATTGCACCAGGCAAACTCCTATTTCAGGTGCCTACTACGTCAGTCATTCAAATTTAGAGAAGTCCAAAGTCAAAGTTGGTGACGGAAGTGCTCGGGTATAGGAGTTTTGGTGTATTCCTAGGTTATCTGTTCCCCACAAAAGGCCATAAATCAGGTTATTCTAAGCCGGATTGAACGATTCCAAACTTACCACGCCAGAGTCTGAATCTCCGAGCATAGCCTGAGTGCTTTGAGTGCCGTCGGACCACGGATCAAAACAATTTGCTCAATCATCCGCAGAGCTCCGCAGCAGAAGCCACCTTGCGCGGGGGCTTCAACCGTTGCGTTCACGAAAGTGACAGGACCAAATATCAGTCCGGTTGTTCGTCCTGAGGATCGAACGGGTTCCAAAGGCATCAGTGGAACACCTGGATCACCGGCCGCAGACGCCCCGGTTCTTTCAGTGCCAATATCTCGGTGACTTCCCGACGTTTCCTGTGGTGTGCTTTCAACTTTCGTCGCATCGACCGGATTTATTGGTGCTGTGCAGTTTGCTGCAGCGTGTCCCGATACTCATCCGTTTCCAGACTGCCGAGGATCGTCACCCAACCCTGGGTGCCACACAGCTTCACCAAGTGGGGCGAGGGCACAACCATCTGAGAATTGGGCACAATGCGAATTCGTCACAAACACTGAACCGCTCCGGATTTGCCGGAGGCTCCCACTCTTGAGAGGATGGAGCGATGGAGAAACGAGGCAACGCTGATCCACAGGCGAACTGGAAACCTTCGGGCGGTCCAGCTGCTGCTGGGGCATCCCAAAATCGATAGCACCGTCAGGTATCTCGTCATCGAGGTCGATAATACTCTCACCATCGCCGAGCAGATCGGCGTTTGATCCTGAGGGCAGAGCGGACATGTTCTGCCGGATGGATACTACGGACAAGACTAGCAAGCGACAGTCACCCGGCATTGTCGTCACCCCATTGAAACCGCCAGCCAGGTTCCAACCGGAACTGGGTTCGAACACAAGCTACTGGTCATAGCCAGTTGCTCGATGTGACCGCTTTGGCGCGATCACTCTATTGCGTGCCTGCCGAAGGTCATTTTGCTCGAGGATCCGAAGATCGCCCGTGGTCGAAGGTCAAGGCGCCCCGGCATGCTGCTCTGGCGCGCCCTATTTGCTGCTTTGTGGTCGTGCCTGACCCCGGGATTTGGTGCCCGAACTGATTCCGAAATGCAGGGAAGGGGCGTGAGAGAAGGTTGAGGCGCTGTTGCCGGCCAGGCTCAAAAGCGCAGATTTCCATATTCTTGATGACGGACAGTGGTCTTTCGTGAAGGCTCTGATCGGTTTAGCAAACCGCCGCCTTGAGCCACTCAGCAAACCAGCGAGAGAACAAGAAATGAAAATGACTGTGCTCACTTTTGTGCGCGCGCCTCCTCCGTTTGTTCGGCCTGATCCGGGCTTTTGAGGGGCTGAGACCCCCAGAAGTGCGAGAATCTTGGACTGCTGATGGTCGACGTGGGGAGGAATGATAATCCGCCTGTCGGGGGTTCGAGTCCCTCCCCCGCTACCAATATCCTCAAAAGCTTGGCAACAGAGCGCGGTTCCTCGGCTCAGCCGCGGCCAGCCTTGGAGTGCGAGAAGCCTGGACCTGATGTGGCGGTATGCCGTCCGGCGAGCGGCGGGCTCGGATCATCGGGTCCCGAGCCCTTGCTCGAGCCAGACCCCTTCAAGGTCCGAAGATCGCCGGTCCGCGCGGGTTTGGGACGGCAGGGCCATATCTGCAGGGAAAGGGCGCCTGGGAACCCTGTCATGCGCTGCGCCGCAGCGCCGCAGCGGGACGGTCTCGCCGGGCCCGGTATCCCTTCGGACGGAACGCCGGATTTCCTTCGGCGCATCGCCGCTTCGGATCGGCCCGCAGTCGCGGGAGTGCGATTCCTGCCCTCAGCCGCCTCGCGACCGGTAATCCGCTCGAGACGCCCTCGAGTCCTTTCCGAACCTCCTGGCGCCAAATGGCAGGCGTGTCCGAGCTATGTCGGCTAGCCATGCGGGAAGAAGGAACTCGGGAGGATGACCTATGCGAGCCGACGCTCCGATAGAAGCGCTGCCGCCCCACCTGCGCGATGCGGTCCGCTTCATTATGGCCAATCTGGCGGAACCCTTGTCCCTGGACAGCGTCGCCGCCGCGGCGGGAGTCAGCAAGAGAACGCTGAGCCTGTCGTTTCAGATGAACTTAGGCCAGGCCGTCATGGCCTTCGTCCGTCAACGTCGCCTCGAGCTGGCGAACCAGAAGCTGCTCGCCGCCGATGTGAAGGCGACGACCGTGACCAACATTGCCATGAACAGTGGGTTCCAGCACCTCGGCCGCTTCTCGTCGGTCTATCGGCAGTGCTTCGGCGAGTATCCCTCGGAATCCCTGCGCCGCCAGTGAAACGACGGCCGCCCGCCCTTCGACGGACGGCGGAGCGCCATCCTACCTGAGCGTCCGGGCGAAGGCGCGGATGTCCTCCACCAGGAGTTCCGGCTCCTCCATGGCGGCGAAGTGGCCGCCGCGCGGCATCTCGGTCCAGCGGGTCACGTTGTAGACCCGCTCGACGTAGCTGCGCGGCGGCCAGGACAGGAGCTCTTTCGGGAAGAGGGCGCAGCCGGTCGGCACCTCGACCCGCCGGCCCTCGGGCGAGAGGACGCGGCCGCCTTCCTCGCGCCGGCCGTAGTAGATCCAGCTCGCCGTGTTGAAGGTCCCGGTGACCAGATAGACCATGATGTTGGTCAGGATCTGGTCCTTGGAGTAGACGCTCTCGATGTCGTCGCCTTCGGTGTCGGACCAGGCGTTCCACTTCTCGACGATCCAGGCGGCGACGCCGACCGGGCTGTCCATCATCGCGTAGCTCAGGGTCTGTGGCTTGGTCGCCTGCTGGGTGCGGTAGCCCATCTCGGGCGCCTGCTCTCGCTCGAAGCGCGCGGCCCAGGCCTCTTCCTCCGCGCCACGGGGTCCCTCGGGGTGGCGCATGGTCATGATGTTGAGGTGGATGGCCCGGCAGGCCGGCGCGTGCTCGTAGCCCAGCCAGCTTGAGATGGCGCCGCCCCAGTCGCCGCCCTGGGCGAGGTAGCCGTCGTAGCCGAGCACCCCGGCCATCAGCTCGGCGAAAAGGCCGGCCATCGCGCGGGGGCCCAGGGGGCGTCGGGGCTTTCCCGAGAAGCCGAAGCCGGGCAGCGCCGGGGCGACCACGTCGAAGGCATCCTCCGCGCGGCCCCCGAAGCGCTCGGGATGGGCCAGCGGCTCGATGATCTCTGCGAACTCGAAGACCGATCCGGGCCAGCCGTGGCTGATGATCAGCGGCAGGGGCGACGGCCCGCTGCCCCTCTCGTGGATGAGGTGGATGTCGAGGCCTTCGACCGGCGCGGTGAACTGCGGCAGGCGGTTCAGCGCGGCCTCCTGCGCCCGCCAGTCGAAGCCTTCGAGCCAATAGGCGCAGAGTTCCTTCATGTAGTCGAGGTTGGTGCCGTAGGCCCAGCCGCCGTCTTCCGGCATCTCGTGCCAGGCGTAGCCGGCGACCTTGTCGCGGATCCGCGCCAGGGTCGCCTCGGGCACTTCGATGCGGAAGGGCCGAAGGCCCGTCATGTCGGTCTCCCGGTTTGTGTCGCCTCGCCCGGCAAGACTATCACGGTGCTCCGAAGCGGATGACGGGAGCGTGGTGTCGCCGCCTTCGCTCGGGCGCAGCGGAGATCCTTTTTCTACCGCCGGTTCGTTGTTCGTGTTTTGTTCTTATCATAGCCTCGTGACATGGTCGAGGTCGATGAGCGGAGATTCAGCCTTTCCTTCGCCGCTTGGAAGGCGAGCCGCTTCCTGCCGAGGGGCCGCGGCCGCGGCGAGGGCGTCGAGGCATACGACGTCTTCGTCCTGACCTTCGAGAAGGAGATCGAGCTGGCCGGCTATCGGATCGTCAAGGCAAAGCCGGCAGCGCGCCCGCATTCGAGCGGGGATTGAAATCCCACGACACGGAGCGCGACGGCAAGCTCGTCCGGCACCGACGGATCCGGTCTCCGAGATCACGTCGAGTGAAAAGGCCGGACGAAGGCTTATCGGTCCCGGCCGCCCCATCGCTGTTGAAAATCGATTCTGTGCTGTCTACGGTATTCACGCCAAGATGTTACGCCATAAAGTCAAAGACAGCACCGGCGGCCTTTGGGGGGAGAATGACTTGGGTTAGCTCTGATGGCCGGCGAAACTTGCCGACATCGGCGACCTTGCTTGCTTGCTCGTTGTTCTCTGCCGCCTCTGCGACGACCGCCCTTGAAGGCGTCCGTTCCACCGCCGAGATCGACTGTCCGTCGAGCCATCGACGGCCCTTCAGCCTGCCGGGAGGCGGCCTAAGGGCCGCTCGAAGACGCGGAGGGCCGCCTCGCCCTCGAAGCCGCCGGCCCGGGCAAGCCGAAGGCCGGACGCGTCTCGGCCGGGTTCCCATCCGAAGCGATCAGGAGCATTTGACTACGACCGGCGCGCCCGACGTTCTGGGCGCGTGACCAAAGAGACCGAGGGAGGAGAAGGAAATGTGGAGAATGCTGGCCGTCGTTCTGGCGGTCGTGGTGGCGCAGCCGGCTTTGGCCGATCCCGTCGCCAAGGAAATACAGTACTTCCGGGCGATCGACGTCGTCTTGATGGACAGCGCCAAGGACTGCGGCATCACCGACCCCAAGCTCTTTCAAGACCATCTCCGAACGAAGCTCGGGCAGTTGGGCATCAAGGAGAACGCCAACAGGTTCGCCCGCGTGAAGGTCGACGTGGCTGCGCAGACTATCCCCAACACCTCTCTCTGCGCCATCCATACGCTGGTCCGCATCAATGGTGCCCTCGGCAAGAAAAACATCGCAACGGAGGATCCCTTGATCAACGCGGCCATGTCGCGCCTGGAAGTTCTGCCGATCACGGTCTGGACCGGCTCTTCCCTCGTGGTGCGGCGGTACCAGCAGCCGGCGAGCGGAAAGATCACCGATCGTGCGACCAAAAGCGTGCTCGAGCAGCTCGACGCGATCACCGGCCGCTTGGCCGAAGCCCGGGCTCAGTAGCCGCCGCCTGCCGGCGATCCTTGTGGTACGAGGCTCGGACTCCGCCGCTCGCCTTGCCGGGCGCCGGGCCCCGAGCCCTCGGACCCTTAGCGGCCCGCTATATAGGTATTTGTTCCTGTATGCACTCGGGCGGCCGAGCCCTTCAGCTCCAGGAGCCTCCAGGTTTTCGCGGCCCCGGGAATCTTCGGCTTTTGCCAGCCCGTCCCCTTTGTTTCCGGCCGGCCAGCACCTATTATCCAGAGGTCGCCCGGGCGGCGGGGCGAGGGCGTGTCGAATGGCAGGGATCGAATGTCCGGAAGCATGACGCGACGGCTCGCCGCGGCCGTGATCGCGGTTCTGGCGATGACCGGCTCCGCCGGTGCACAGACCGCGCCCCGGCCCGAGCATCCCCTGTCGCTGGCCCTCGCGGCCGCGGCCCGGGGCGACGAGCGGCGGGCCGATCTCCTGGCCGCCAAGCTTGGCGATCCCCTCGCCCGCAAGCTGGTCACCTGGCGGTTTCTGACCCGCGACGACGCCGAAGGCCCCTTCGTGCTCGCCGACCGCTTCCTCGAGGACAACCCTGACTGGCCGAGCCGCGGGGCGGTGCAGTCCGCGGCCGAGCGGGACCTGCCCGCGGACTGGAGCGAGGCCCGGGTCCTGGCCTGGCTCGCGCGCCATCCGCCGGTGACCTACGAGGGCAAGCTGCGGCGGGTCCGGACGCTCTACACCCAGGGGCGCGGCGAAGAGCTGGTGGCGGCGGTGCGCCGGCTCTGGATCGACGACGATCTGCCCTACATCCAGCAGGGTCCCTTCCTCCAGCGCTTCGGCCGCTTCCTGCGTCCGGTCGACGAGAGGGCGCGCTTTGAGCGCCTGGTCCGGGCCCGGCGCTGGAGCGACGCGACTCGACAGGCGGTGCGCCTGGGCGGCGACTATCCGGCCTTCGTCCTGGCCCTGAACCGGCTGGCCGCCGGCCAGATCGACCTGGAGGCCGCGGTCGCCCAGGTGCCCGCGGCCTTCAAGACCGCGCCGGCGCTGCGCTACGAGGCGGCCCGCCGCCTGCGGCGGGAGAAGCGGCCCTGGGCGGTCTTCACCCTGCTCGACCACAGCGCCGCCGCGATCCCCCTGTCCAAGCGCTGGTGGCGGCTGCGCCACTGGACAGCGCGCCGGCTGCTCGAGGAGGACGCCCCGGACAAGGCCTATCGGCTCCTGCTCGCCCACGGCCAGGAGGACGGGCGGGGCTTCGCCGAGGCTGAATGGCTGGCCGGCTGGGTCGCGCTCAGGTCCCTGGAGCGGCCGGAGGTCGCGCTGGCGCACTTCCGGCGCATGTCGGCCAAGGTCTCGACCCCGGTCAGCGCGGCGCGCGGCGCCTATTGGTCGGCCCGGGCCGCCGCGGCCGCCGGCCGGCCCCAGGACGCCGAGGTCTACAACCGGGCCGCGGCGCGCCACGGCACGACCTTCTATGGCCAGCTCGCCGCCCGGCAGCTGGGCCGCACACCCGAGCTGGGGAGCCCGGCGCGCCGGCCGTCGCCGGTGCGCTCCGCCGCCTTCGAGCAGAGCGAGCTCGCGCGGGCGGCGCGCCTCCTGGCCGGGGCCGGCCAGCTCGAGCTGGCCCGGGCCTTCGTCGCCGCCCTGGAGCGCAAGGCCGAGGACCTGGAAGACAAGCTCCTGGTCGCCGACCTGGCACGCTCGATCGGCCGCCCCGACCTGGCGCTGCAGATCGCGCGGCGGCTGCGCAATCAGGGCGTGGTGCTGACCGACCGATTGTTCCCGCGTGGCGGCGGCCTGCCGAAGGTCCGCCACCGCCTCGATCCCGACCTGGTGCACGCGGTGATCCGCCAGGAGAGTGGCTTCTACACCAGGGCGGTGAGCCATGCCGGCGCCCGCGGCCTGATGCAGCTGATGCCGGCCACGGCGCGCCAGACCGCGCGGCGCGAGGGTCTGTCCTTCGCGCGCAGCAAGCTGACCAGCCAGCCGGACTACAACATGCGCCTGGGCACCGCCTATCTGACCCAGATGCTCGAGCGCTTCGACGGCTCGCTGCCCCTGGCGCTCGCGGCCTACAACGGCGGGCCCCACAACGTCTCGAAATGGATCGACCGCTTCGGCCCCCCGGGGCCCACCGAGGCGGAGATGATCGACTGGATCGAAAGCATCCCCTTCGCCGAGACCCGCAACTACGTCCAGCGCATCATCGAGACCATCGAGGTCTACCGCCTCCTCGACGGCTCGACCCGCCGCAGCGACCTGCTCTCACCGCGCGCCAATTCGGTCAACTAGGGGAACTGCCTCTAGATTGCCGGAGCAATTGCGGCTTGCGATCACCGCGTTACGATGCCTGTGGCCGCTGGGCAGCCTGGTCGGGCAGTCGTAGGCCGGATAGGGGTCACCGCGTTTGTTGTCGACACGCGTCAAGGAGTCGATCAAGACCGCCCTGGCGATGGTGATTGCCTATGCGATCGCCCTCTATCTCGGCTGGGAGAAGCCCTTCTGGGCCGGCTTCGCGGTGGCCATGATCAGCCTCGATACGGCGGGTGCGTCGCTCAACAAGGCCGCGATGCGGATGCTCGGCACCCTGGTGGCCGGGGCCGCCGCCCTGACTTTCATCGCCCTGTTTCCGCAGGAGCGCTGGGCCATGATCGCTGGCCTGTCGCTCTACGTCGGCTTCTGCGTCTACATGCTGACAGGCGATCGCTACAGCTACTTCTGGTTCGTCAGCGCCTTCACGACCCTGGTCATTATCATCGATACGACGCCGGCCGACTCGCTGCAGGCCTTCCGGATCACGGTCGCGCGCGTCGAGGAAACCGGCATGGGGATCCTGGTATACTCGCTGGTTTCCGCCTTTATCTGGCCGCAGGACAGCCGGGGCGCACTCGAAGCGGCCAGCCGCGATCTAGCCGCGGCCCAGGAGGAACTCTTCCGAAGCTATCGCGCCTTGATGGCCGGCCAGGGCGAGGCGGAGGACAGCCGGCCGCTGCGGCTGCGCGAGGTCCAGCTCGCGGCCCGCTTCAGACAGGCCCTCGATGCCGCCGAGACGGACAGCTACGAGGTCTGGGAGCTGCGCCGGCAATGGCGGCGCTTGCGGCAGTTGTCGAGCGAAGTCATGGAAACGCTCGAGCAATGGCGCGAGACCTTTCCCGAGCTTCAGGACGTCGAGCTGAACAGACCTCTGCCGAACCTGGAGGCATTCTGCGCCGAGCTGGAGGCGCGCTTCCTTGAGATCCGTCGCCTGCTGGCCGGAGAGACGCCGACGCGCTCGTTCGACGCCGTCACCCTGCAAGTTGACCGCGACGAGGCCCATGCCCTCGGCCATTTTCAAAGGGCAGCAGGGGCGCTCGCCAAGGCCCGCCTCGATCGCCTGGAGACGCTGTCCCGCCACCTGCTCGACACCGTGAGAGACATGAGGGGCCATGGCAGCCAGGCAAGGGAGCCCTCGGCGGAGGCTCTGCCAGGGAAAGGGATCCAGATCGATCCGGATCGGCTCGGCGCCGCAGCGACGGTCGTGGCGACGCTTTGGATCGGTTTTCTGATCTGGATCTACGTCGACCCGCCGCAAGGCGCGCTGTTTGTCTTCATGGCGACTCAGTGGACGATGATTGCCGCGCTCGCGCGCCAGAGAGTGACCGTGCTGCCGCCCGGTTTCCTTTTTGGCATCCTGTTCGGCGGCGCGCTCTACATCTTCGTCATGCCGCAGCTCTCGGGCTACACGCAGCTCGGCGCGATGATCTTCTGCGCGACCTTCGCGATCTTCTATCTCTGCTGGGCACCGCACCTGCGGCTCGTCCGCAGCGTCCTCTTGGCGCTGGTCAATGTCCTGATCGCCATCGACAATCAGCAGAGCTACGACTTCGCGAGCTATCTGAACACCTCGGCGACGATCCTGCTGTCGCTCACGCTGGCGATTGCGACGTCCTACTTTCCGACGTCGCCGCGACCGGAGAAGGCCTTCCTGCGCCTGTTCCGCCGTTTTCTCCGACAGGCGGACTTCATGCTGTCGCGCCTCGCCCTCGACAGGGACCAGGCAAGGGGCTGGGCGGTCCGTTGGAAGACGGCGCTCTACAGCCGCGACCTCCTGGCGCTGCCGAGAAAGCTGGAAGCCCTGGGTCGGCAGATCGACTACGCGCTGTTGCCCAATGACACGCCCGAGAAGGTCCAGGCCTTGGCCCTCAACATGCAGGCGGTCGCCTATCGGATCGAAGAGCTCTTGCAGGCCCGCGAGCTTCCGCATTCGGAGTCGCTGGTTCGGCAGTTCCAGGAAGAACTGCGGGCTTGGCGCCAAGTCGCCCAGGAGCAGCTGCGCCTCTGGGCCGACGATCCGGTGGCGGCGACGGCTCAGGAGCTCGACATGGAGGGACGCCTTGCCGCACGCATGGCCAGGCTAGACGCCCGGATCGACGAGGCCTACGGCCAGGCCGAGACCGCTGCGCTGAGCGCCCGCGACTTCGAGAACTTCTTCCGCTATCTCGGCGGACTTCGCGGCCTCTCGGAATCCGGCATCGGCTTCATCAGGGTCGCCGAGACGGTCGACTGGGCGCGGTGGCGCGAGGCCAGGTTCTGAAGCCGGAACCCGGGAGGCGCACTATGGTACCGTGGCGTGCGAGCCGAGAGAACGAGATGAGAGAGCAGGCATGACCTTCATACCCAGCGAGTTCGCCATCGGCGGCGTCTACTTCCCGCCCCTGCTGATCGCCGGCTTCCTCGGCGTGGTGGCGGCCGTGCTGACGGCCTACCTGCTCAATCGCTACCGCCTGTCCCGCTTCTTCTTCTATCCGCCCTTGGTCTTCCTCGCGCTGGCCGTCATATACACCGGCGTCATTGGCACCTATGTGATCCCGTCATGAAGGCGCTGAGCACCGTTGCGAAAGTTCTGCTCACGAGCGCCGTGGTCCTGGTCGCGGTCGCCGTGGTCGCCGTCAAGTACTGGGACTACATCGTCAACCCCTGGACCCGCGACGGCCAGGTCCGCGCCCAGGTCGTTCAGATCACCCCGCGGATCTCGGGTCCGATCGTCCGGCTGCCGATCGAGGACAACCAGTTCGTCAAGGCGGGCGACCTGCTGTTCGAGATCGACCCGCGGACCTTCGCGGCGGACCTGGCGCTGGCCAAGGCCAAGCTCGACCGGACGCGCGACCAGATTTCGGCCCTGGAGAAGAACGTCACGGCGGCCGAGGCGACGGTCGAGCAGTACGGCGCGCTCATCAAGGCGGCCGAGGCGACGATCCGGAAGAACGAGGCCGAAGTCGAACGCACCAAGATCGACGTCGACCGCGCCGAGATACTGCTCAAGCAGGGCAACGTCACCAAGCGCCGCCGGGACGAAGCGATCGCGGACTTCGATTCCGCCGTGGGGGCGCGGGACAACGCGGTGGAGAACAGGAACCAGGCGCGCGCCCAGAAGCTCCAGGCCGAAGCTGATCTCGCCGAGGCCCAGGCCGATCTCGGGGCGCCGGGCGAAGACAACGCGCGCCTGCGCGCGGCCAAGGCGGAGGTCGAGACCGCCGAGCTCAACCTGGAGTTCACCAAGGTCGTAGCCCCGGTCGACGGCTACGTCACCAACCTCGACCTGCGCCTCGGCGACCAGGCCGTCACGAACAAGCCGGCCCTGGCACTGGTCGACGTCGACAGCTTCTGGGTCCACGGCTTCTTCAAGGAGAACTACATCGAGGGCATCCGCGCGGGCGACCGCGCCATCGTCACCCTCATGAGCTATCCCGACAAGCCGCTGCAGGGCCGCGTCCACAGCCTCGGCTGGGGCATCGCCCAGGCCGACGGCAGCGCCGGCTACGAGCTGCTGCCCAACGTCAGCCCGACCTTCGAGTGGATCCGCCTGGCCCAGCGAGTGCCGGTGCGAGTCCACATCGACGAGCTGCCCGAGGGGGTCGACCTGCGGGTGGGCACCACAGCCTCCGTCCTGGTGATGACCGGGACGGCCGGAACCGACAGCGATGGCTCGGTGCCCGCCGCGCCCAGGCCGTTGCAGTAGGGCCGCGGTTCGAGGGGGAGGCCTGAGCCTGTGGATCTCTTCGTCACGCTTGCCGTCCTCCTGGGGCTGACCGCCCTGTTCAGCTTCGTCAACGAGAGGCTTCTCCGTCTGGAGACCACCATCGGGCTGATGGTCCTGGCGCTGGCGATGTCCTTGACGGTCTGGGTCCTCGACCTCGCCGGCGTCATCGATCTGCTCGACGAGCAACGCGCGCTGGTCTCGAAGCTCAAGCTCGACGAAACGCTCCTGAACGGCGTCCTCTGCTTCATGCTCTTCGCCGGCAGCGTCAACGTGAAGATAAGACTCCTCGCCGAGGAGAAATGGCTGATCGGATCGCTCGCGATCGGCGGCACCCTGATCGCCTGGATCCTGACCGGTCTGCTGCTCTGGGGCGTGACGCGCCTCTTCGGCCTCGAGATTTCGCCAATCTACGCCTTCCTCTTCGGCGCCCTGATCTCGCCGACCGACCCCATCGCCGCGCTGGCCATCCTCGGCAAGGTCGGTTTGCCCGAGCGGCTCGAGGCGATCATCGGCGGCGAGTCCCTCTTCAACGACGGCGTGGGGGTCGTGCTCTTCACCATGTGCCTGGCGATCGCCGTGAGCCCGGAACAGCCGACCTTCGCCGATGCGGTGGTCCTATTCCTGCGCGAGGTGCTGGGCGGCGTCGCGCTCGGCCTCGGCGCCGCCGGCCTGATGCGCTGGATGCTGGTGCGGTCCCGGGACTACGGCACCCATCTCCTGATCACCTTGGGCATCGTCGCCTTGAGCTATGCGCTGGCCGAGGCGGTCGAGGTCTCCGGACCCATCGCCGCGGTCGTGACCGGCCTGGTGATCGGCAACGTCAGCGAACCCGCCGAGGCCGGGGGCGTGCACCGGCTGGTCCGCGACTTCTGGCACGGCATCGACGAGACCTTGAACGCCCTGCTCTTCGTGCTCATCGGGCTGACCGTCGTGCTGGTCTATCCGGTCGAGAGCTTTCCAGCCGGTCTCTCCGCGATCCTGGTCTGCCTGATCGCGCGCCTGGTGAGCGTCTACCTGCCGGTCAGCATGCTGGCGCGCACCCCGGCACTCCAGGCCGACGCCTGGGGCCTGTCCAAGCTCCTGACCTGGGGCGGGCTGCGCGGCGGGCTGGCGCTGGCGCTGGCCCTGTCGATCCCGGCGGTGCCGCAGAAGGGTGCGATCGTCTACATGACCTTTGCGGTGGTCGCCTTCTCCGTCATCGTCCAAGGTCTGACGATCAGCAAGATCTTCAAGCCCGAGGCGCTGAAGCGCCTGATCACGTGACGGTGCGGTGAGGTCATGGACAGGATTCTCGTCAGCGCCTGCCTGCTGGGCCAGCCGGTCCGCTACGACGGCCGCGCGAAGGAGATCCGGGATGCGCTGCTGACGCGATGGAGAGGCGAGGGACGCCTGGTGCCGATCTGCCCGGAGGTCGGCGCCGGTTTCGGGACCCCGCGGCCGCCCGCCGAGATCATGGCCGGCTTCGACGGCCGGGACGTCCTGGAGGGCAAAGCCCGCGTCTTGGAGGCAGGCGGCGCGGACGCCACGGCGGCCTTCCTCGAGGGCGCGCGGCTGGCGCTCGAGACCGCGAGGAGAAACGACTGCCGTTTCGCCCTTCTGACGGATGGAAGCCCGTCCTGCGGTTCGACCTTTATCTACGACGGCGGCTTCGACGGCCGCGCCAAGCCGGGCCCTGGGGTGGTCGCCGCGCTGCTGTCGGCCGAGGGGATCGCCGTCTTCGCCGAGACGCGGATCGCGGAGCTCGCAAAGGCGCTCGAAGGCGGCGGCGGTTCATAACCGCGGCGTCCCTGCCTATACTCCCCGGCAAAGGGACAGGGACGGGACCATGGCGATCGACGCGGAGACCTTCGACCAGCTTCTGGAGACCGTCGGGCGCTTCGTCGAGGAGCGGCTGCGGCCGGCCGAGGCCGAGGTCGACGCCGAGGACCGGGTGCCCGAGGGCATCGTCGAGGAGATGAAGCGGCTTGGGCTCTTCGGCCTGACCATTCCCGAGGCCTACGGCGGCCTGGGCCTGGAGGCCGAGGAGGAGGTCCGGGTCGCCCTGCTGCTGGGCCGCAGTTCGCCGGCCTTCCGCTCGGTCTTCGGCACCAATATCGGGATCGGCAGCCAGGGCCTGGTGGTCGACGGCACCGAGGCGCAGAAGCGGCACTACCTGCCGGGCATGGCCTCGGGCGAGATCATCGGCTCCTTCTGCTTGACCGAGCCTGACGCCGGCTCCGACGCCGCGGCCCTGCGCACCACGGCGCTGCGCGACGGCAACGGCTACATCCTCAACGGCACCAAGCGCTACATCACCAACGCGCCGCGCGCCGATGTCTTCACCGTCATGGCGCGCAGCGATCCCGAGACGCCCGGCGCGCGCGGCGTCTCGGCCTTCATCGTCGAGGCCGACACGCCGGGCATCCGGCTCGGCAAGCCGGAGAAGAAGATGGGCCAGAAGGGCGCCCAGGTCTGCGACGTGGTCTTCGAGGACTGCCGGATTCCGGGCGACGCCCTGATCGGCGAGGTCGAGGGGCAGGGCTTCAAGACCGCCATGAAGGTGCTCGACCGTGGCCGCCTGCACATCTCGGCGGTCTGCGTCGGGGTCGCCAAGCGGCTGATCGAGGAAAGCTTGAGCTATGCGATGGAGCGCAAGCAGTTCGGCAAGGCGATCGCCGACTTCCAGCTGGTCCAGGCGATGCTCGCCGACAGCGAGACCGAGGCCGCCGCGGCCGAGGCCCTGGTGCTCGACGCCGCGCGCCGGCGCGACGCCGGGGCGGGCATCACCAAGCTGGCCGCCATGTGCAAGTACTTCGCCTCCGAGATGGTCGGCCGGGTCGCCGACCGGGCGGTGCAGATCCACGGCGGCGCGGGCTACATCGCCGACTATCCCGTGGAGCGCTTCTACCGCGACGTCCGGCTGTTCCGCATCTACGAGGGCACCTCGCAGATCCAGCAGCTGATCATCGCCCGGGAGATGATGAAGGGGGCCGGATGAACCCGGACGCCGATCCGCAGGCGGCGGCCCCCGCGCCGGCCCTGCCGCCGGACCGTTTCCGTTGGATCACCGATCCCCTGGACCACTGGGCGGCCGCGGCGCCGGAGCGGATCGCCGCCGCCGACCCGCTGGCCCTCCGCAGCTACGCCGGCCTGCGGGAAGAGGTCGAGGCCCTCGCGGCGCTGTTCCGGGCCGAGGGCGTCGAGCCCGGCGACCGGGTCCTGATCCTGCTGGAGAACAGCCTCGCCGGGGCGGCGGCGATCCTGGCCGCCGCCCGGCTCCGGGCCTGGGCGGTGCCGCTGAATGCTCGGCTCTCGGCGCGCGAGGTCGACGCCATCCGGGCCCACTGCCGGCCGCGGGTCTCGCTCTACACCGCCGGCGTCTCGCCCGAGGCCGCGGCGCACGCCCGCCGCCACGGGGCGGCGACGCGGCCGGCGCTAGAGCCCCTGGGCGCGGTGCTCGCGGCGGGCGGCGAGGCCGCGCCGGAGCCGGTCGCCGAGGACCCGGCGGCGCAGGTCGCGGCGCTGATCTACACCACCGGGACCACGGGCGCCCCAAAGGGCGTCATGCTGACCCACGACAACCTGATGTTCATCGCCGGGCGCTCCTCCCGGCAGCGCGGCGTGACCGCCGCCGACCGGGTCTACGACGTGCTGCCGATGAGTCACGTCTTCGGCCTGTCCTCGGTCCTGCTCGGCTCGCTCTACCAGGGCGCGCGGCTCGACCTCGTGCCCCGCTTCGATCCGGAGGCGGTGGCCCGCGCCCTGGCCGAGGACGGGGTGACGATCTTCCAGGGCGTGCCGCAGATGTACGCCCGGCTCCTGGCGCGGCTGGAGGCGGGCGCGGGCTTGCCGGCGCCGCGGCTGCGCTACATCTCGGCCGGCGGCGCGCCCCTGGAGCCCGACCTCAAGGCCCGGGTCGAGGCGCTCTGGTCCCTGCCGCTGCACAACGGCTACGGCCTGACCGAGACCTCGCCGACGATCTCGACCACCGAGCCCGACCGGCCGGCCGCCGACGACAGCACCGGGCCGCCGCTGCCCGACGTCGAGGTCCGCATCGCCGGGCCCGAGGGCGAGGCCCTGCCCACCGGGGAGGTCGGCGAGATCCGGATCCGCGGCCGCCTGGTCATGAAGGGCTACTACCGCGATCCGGAGCAGACCTCGGCGGCGGTGACGTCCGAGGGCTGGTTCCGGACCGGCGACCTCGGTCGGCTGTCGGCCGAGGGCGAGCTCTACGTGGTCGGCCGCCTCAAGGAGCTGATCATCCGCTCCGGCTTCAACGTCTATCCGCCGGAGGTCGAGGCGGTGGTCGCCAGCCATCCCCGGGTCGCCCTGGCCGCCGTCCTGGGCCGCAAGGTACCGGGCAACGAGGAGGTCGTGGCCTTCGTCCAGCCGCCGCCCGGCGGCGAGATCGATGTGACGGCCCTGCGCGCCTTCGTCGAGCCGCGCCTGGCGCCCTACAAGCGGCCCTCCGACTACGTCGTCATGGCCGAGCTGCCGGCCAGCGCCACCGGCAAGCTGCTCAAGCACAAGCTGCGCGACCTTCTCTAGAATTCGCTCGCACTTTTCGGAGAGTCACCCCCTCCCGACCCTCCCCCATCAAGGGGGAGGGCTTTGGTGGGCGGAGGCCGTGGCGTCCTCCCTCCCCCTCGATGGGGGAGGGTCGGGGAGGGGGTGAAACGCCGAAGTCTGCAGCAGATCGGGACTAGGCGGCCTGCGGCCGGGCGCCTTTGGCCCGGATGATCAGCAGGCCCGGCAGGGCCAGGGCCAGGCCGATGCCGGCCATGGCGAGATCGCCGAGGCCCGGCAGCACCCCGCCGGGGGCGGCGAAGAACAGTCCGCCGGCGACCAGCAGGGCGCGCGGCGCGATCCAGGCCGGGCCCTCGCGGCAACGGCCGAAGCCGGCGACGTAGCCCTGCAGGCCGCTGCCGATCAGCCAGATCCCGACCACCGCGCCGATCAAGGTGAGGACGATGTCCGGGGCCGGGCCCTCGCCGATCAGGGCCGGGTTGAGGACGAAGAAGAAGGGGACGAAGTAGATGATGCTGCCCAGGCGCATGGCCTCGAGCCCGGCGCCCAGCGCGCGGGTGCCGGCCAGGGAGGCGGCGGCGAAGGCGCCCAGCGCCACCGGCGGGGTGATGTAGGAGACCATGCCCCAGTAGAGGATGAAGAGGTGGACCGCCAGGACGTTGAGCCCGGCCTCGGTCAGCGCCGGCGCCAGAACCACCGCCAGGAAGATGTAGCAGGCGGTGACGGTCATCCCCATGCCGAAGACGAAGGCGGTGACCGCGCCCATGATCAATAGCATCACGGTCGAGCCGCCGGCCAGGAAGATCAGGTCGTTGACCAGGGTCCCGGCCAGCCCGGTCGCCGAGAAGGCGCCGACGATCAGGCCGATGCCGAGCAGCACCGCAACCAGCTCGGCGAGCGCCCGGCCGACCGCGAAGATCAGGCCGATGAAGCCGTCGAGGGAGAAGCGGTGGCTCGGCGAGAGCTGGTTGATGACCAGGAGCAGGCCGGTCGCGTAGAAGGGCGCCCAGGTCTCGCGCCGCAGGACCAGCATGAGGACGATCAGCAGGAGGAAGACGAAGAGGTAGTACCAGCCCTCCTTCAGGGTTCGGCGGAGCGAGGGCAGCTCGGCACGGGTCAGCCCCTTGAGGTCGTGGCGCGCGGCATAGGCGTCGATCTGCACGAAGAGGCCGAAGTAGTAGAGCACCGAGGGAATGGCCGCCGCGACGGCGATCTCGATGTAGGGCCGGCCCAGGAAGGAGGCCATGACGAAGGCGGTGGTGCCCATGACCGGCGGCATCAGGACCCCGCCGGTCGAGGCGCAGGCCTCGGTCCCGGCGGCGTAGCGGGCCGGGAAGCCGCTGCGCTTCATGGCCGGGATCGAGACCGCGCCGGTGGTCAGCACGTTGGAGATCACGCTGCCCGACATCGAGCCCATCAGGCCGCTGGCGAAGATCGCGACCTTGGCCGGGCCGCCGCGCAGGTGGCCGACCAGGGCCAGCGCCAGGTTGTTGAAGAAGGCCCCGCCGCCGGTGTGCTGCAGCGCCGCGCCGAAGACGATGAAGCCGATCACCAGGTTGCCGAAGGCCCGCATCGGGATGCCGAAGGAGCTCTCCGAGGAGATGATGTGATAGGGAATGGCGTCCCAGAAGGGCTGCGCAAAGCCGGAGATCGGGCCGGGCATACGGTCGGCGAAGACCGGGTAGAGCGAGAAGAAGACGACGATCGCGAAGATCACCGGCCCGCCGGCGCGCCGGGTCGCCTCGAGGATCAGCAGCCAGAGGACCAGCGAGGCCCAGCGCGCCGCCTCGGGCGGCGCGTACTCCCAGCCTTCCTCCAGGCTGAGGTCGGCGGTCCAGACGAAGTAGCCGCTGACCGCAAGGGCCAGGACCGCTAGGGCGCCGTCGAGCCCGAAGCTGGCCCGGCCGGCGCCGCGGTAGGGCGGAAACACGAGAAACCCGAGCGCGAGGAAGAGGCCGGCCAGGAGGAAGAGGTAGCGGCCCTCGAGGACGACCAGGCCAAAGGCCTGCAGGTTGAAGAGCTGGTTGATCGAGAGGGCGACGGCGAGCGTGGTTGCGATCACGAAGACCAGCCGCAGCCCGCCGGTCAGCTGGTTGCTCCGGGCGTTCTCCGGCCCGTCCTGGGTCTTGGTCATGGCGCGGCCCCTGTTCCGGCGCGGGGAAGCGGGGCGGCGCGCGCCGCCCCGCGGCTCGCGTCAGAACACCGGCTCGAAGCCGGCCGCCTCCAGGGCCGCGCGCCGGGCGGTGGCCCATTCCGTCTCCCAGGCGTCGTCGTCGACTCCCTTGGCGTCGAGCGCCGACCAGGCCTCGGCCAGGACGTCCTGCCGGCGGATCAGGTCGTCGTTGTGAGCCTGCAGCTCGTCGTTCCAGACGCCGATCTCCTTGTAGTAGGCGATGGCGCCGGGGTGAAAGGGCACCACCCACTTGAAGTTCTGGCGCTCCAGGGCCCAGCCGCCGATCCCCGGCGCCTTGCCGTCGTAGGCCGGGAAGAGCTCGTACATGGCCTTGGTCATGTTGAGGACCATGTCGTCCTTCTGGTCCTCGTAGGCGATCAGGATCGGGTAGGGATAGGCGCCGCCCTCGTAGGGCTGCGCCTCGCTGATCCCGGCGCCGACGGTGGCCTTGTTGGGCTGGAAGAAGGGGGCGATCTTGTTGAGCCGCGACCAGCCTTCGCTGTCGTCGGCGGGCAGCGGCGGCCAGACGATGCCCCGCGGCGAGGCCTCCAGCTCGTAGGCCTTGCCCGAGTTGGTCGAGGCGAAGGCGGCGTCGACCTGGCCGTTGACCATGCCCTTCCAGGAGTCGCCGAAGCCGCCGAACTCGACCTTCTCGACGTCGTCCCAGGTCAGCCCGGCGAAGGCCAGGTAGGCGGTGACGTTGACGTTGAGCGCCGGCGCGCCCTTGACCCAGGCGACCCGCTTGCCCTTGAGGTCCTTGTAGGCCTTGACCCCGGTGTCGGCGGCGACCGCGACGGCCAGGTTGATGCTGCCGTTATTGGCCATCAGCATGCGGACCCGCTGCGGCCCCCAGCGCTTCTTGCCGAACTCGAAGGCGCCCTCCTGGGCCATGAAGCTGGCGCCGACGCCGGTCGCCGAGAACTGCACCTTGCGTTGGCGCAGCGGCTCGGTCCGGGAGACGTCGTTCTTGCCCGGCAGCACCCGCAGGTCGATGCCCAGCTCGTTCTTGAGCGCGCCGCCGATCGCGACCGACTGGTTGTAGCCGGCCGAGCCTGTGCCGTAGGCGGTCCAGGCGAGCTGCTTCGGCAGCTTGATGTCCGCCGCCGCGGCACCGCCGGCAGCGAGGATTGCTGTCAGGGCGCCGAGCAGCGCCGCTCTCGTCGATCTCATAGGCCGTCCTCCCTTGAAGTTCCGATGCTTCTCTCCGGCACCTTCTTGTCGAAGCCTGCAACTCTCACTCTGCAGCGAGGCTAGTTTCTTCTCCTGCGGGCGACAAGGGTCGCTGGCCCGCACGGGCCGCCTGCGCCCCCTTGTCATCACCAGGAAGTCAGACCTTTGCCCCTCGCAGGCTGCCATACTTCTTGGGCTGCAGGGAGGTGCCGATGTTCCATCCCGACCAAAGCCGCCGGTTGCTCGCCCGGATCGCCATGATTGCCGTCGCCGGCCTCATTGCTGCCTGCCAGACCTCGGCCGCGCCGGAGAAGAGCGCCGCCGCCGACACGGAAGCCGAGACCTTCGAAGATCGCCGCGGCGACGCCATGGGCGACGGCTCAGGCGGCGGCATGGGCAACTACTGAGCCCCGGGGGGCCCTCGGTATTCGATTAGGCATTCTGGCCGGGCGGCCGCTCCGCTAGAATAGGCCCCTTGGACGCTGGGCCGGAGGGGGCTGCGATGGAGCGGAAGGAGGCGCGCGAAGCGGCGGTCGCCGAGACCGTCGCCAAGGTGCGACGAATCGAAAACGAGCAGGGCATCACCCGAGAGTCTCTGGCCGAGATCCGCGCGGAACTGCTGCGCCTGGCGGCGCGCCGCGAGCTCTTCCCGCCCGAGGACTTCCCGGGGCCGGCCGACGGCAAGGACAACCGGCTCTACACCCTCTCGATGGACCCGGACAAGCGCTTCGCGCTCTATCTCAACCGGGGCAGCGCCCAGAAGGACACGCCGCCGCACAACCACACCACCTGGGCCGTGGTCGTCGGCATCGCCGGCGAGGAACGCAACAAGATCTACCGGCCCGTCGACGACGAAGACGGCGGTCCCGCGCTCTTGGAGGTGGCGCAGGAAATCATCGTCCGGCCCGGCACCGGGGTCTGCCTGCTGCCCGACGACGTGCACTCGATCCACATGCGCGGCGAGGACCCGAAGCTGCACCTGCACATGTACGGCAAGGCGATCAGCGAAATGCGCGAGCGGATGAAGTTCGATCCGGACACCGGCCGGCGCGAGCACTATCCGCCGCATCCGGACGCCAGGTGACGACCGCGACCATCGCGCCGGCCGCCTTGCACGCGGCGCTGCGCGCGGAGGGCGAACTGGCCCTTCTGGACTTGCGCGAGCAGGGCGTCTTCGGCCGCAGCCACATTCTGCTGGCGACCAACCTGCCGCTCAGCCGACTGGAGCTGCGCCTGCGCGACCTGGTGCCGCGCCGGGCGACGCCGGTCGTGCTCTGCGACGGCGGCGAGGGCCTGGCGGTGCGGGCGGCGCCCCTGATGGCCGCGGCCGGCTACGGCGACGTCAGGATTCTCGAAGGTGGCGTTGCGGCCTGGGGCGCGGCGGGCTTCGAGCTCTTCTCGGGGATCAACGTGCCCTCCAAGGCCTTCGGCGAGGTGGTCGAGCTTCGCCACGACACGCCGAACATCGGCGCCGAGGAGTTGAAGGCCAGGCTCGACGCCGGCGAGGACCTCGTGATCCTCGACAGCCGGCCCGTCGAGGAATACCGGGTGATGAACATCCCCGGCGGCATCGACGTGCCCGGGGCGGAGCTGGTCTACCGGGTCCGCGACCTGGCGCCCGATCCCGAGACCTTGGTGGTGGTCAACTGCGCCGGCCGCACCCGCTCCATCATCGGCGCCCAGTCTCTGATCAACGCCGGCCTGCCCAACCCCGTGGTGGCACTGCGCAACGGCACCATGGGCTGGCACCTGGCCGGCTTCGAGCTGGAGCGCGGCGCCGGGCGGCGCTATGGGCCGGTCAGCGGCGATGCGCGCTCCTGGGCCCGGATGGCCGCGGCCCAGGTCGGCGCGCGCTTCGGCGTCAATTGGATCGATGCCGCGGACCTGCGCGCCTGGCAGGCCGAGGCCGGTGCGCGCAGCCTCTACCTGCTCGACGTGCGCGATCCCGAGGAATACGCCGCCGGCCACCTGCCCGGATCGCTCTCGGCACCGGGCGGCCAGTTGGTCCAGGCGACCGACCGGTGGGTCGCGGTGCGTGCGGGGCGCATCGTCCTGATCGATGACAGCGCGGTGCGCGCGACCATGACCGCCAGCTGGCTCAACCAGATGGGATTTCCCGGCGTCGCGGTGCTTGCGGAGGGCCTGGAGGGCTGGGAGCTGGAGACTGGACCCGGCGGCGCCGAGGTGCCGGAGCTGGCGGCTGCGGCTGTCGAGGCCGTCACGCCGAAGGCGCTCGACGCGGAGACCTTCGTCGTCGACCTTGGCAACAGCCTGGCCCACCGCGGCGGCCACATTCCCGGCGCGGCCTGGGCGATCCGTGCCCGGCTGGACGAGGTCACGGAGGCCCTGGGCCGTCGCCCGAAGCTGGTCTTCACCAGCGAGGACGGACGCCTGGCAAGGCTGGCCGCAGCCGAGCTGGCCGTGCGGTATCCGAAGCTGTCGCTTGCCGCGCTCGATGGCGGGACGGCGGCCTGGACCGCGGCCGGCCTGCCGCTGACACCAGGTATGGAGACCGCGCTTCATCCGGAAGAGGACGTCTACCACCGCCCCTACGACCGCGACAGCGGGGTCGAGGCGGCGATGCAGGCCTACCTCGACTGGGAGGTCGCCCTGGCCGAGCAGATCGAGCGCGACGGGACCCTGGGAATTCCAGACTTCCCGAGCTGACGACTTAAATCCGAAGCGAGCATCCCAGGCCGGCTCAGTAGATTTCCGGCACGCTGTGCGAGAAAAACAACCTCTCGGGCGCGTCCTTGCCGCGCTTGCGGCGCTTGGGCACGGGCGGCATCTCGAAAGGGATCTCCTTATAGGGGATCATGCTCAAGAGGTGCGAGATGCAGTTCAGACGGGCCGAGCGCTTGTCGTCGGCGGCGACCTTGTACCAGGGTGCGTAGTCCGTGTCGGTCGCCCGGATCATGGCGTCGTAGGCCTTGGTGTAGTCCCACCAGCGCGCCCAGGACTCCACGTCCATCGGGCTCAGCTTCCAGTGCTTGCGGGGGTCCTCGGCCCGGGCGAGGAAGCGCTGTTCCTGGATGTCCTGGCTGACGTCGAAGAAGTACTTGATCAGGATGATCCCGTCCTCGATCAGCTCGCGCTCGAACAACGGGCAGATCCGCATGAAGCGCTGGTATTCATCCTCGGTGCAAAAACCCATGACGTGCTCGACGCCGGCCCGGTTGTACCAGCTGCGGTCGAAGAGCATGATTTCGCCTGCGGCCGGGAAGTGGGGTATGTAGCGCTGCATGTAGATCTGCGTCTTCTGCCGTTCGGTCGGGGCTGGCAGAGCCACGACCCGGAAGACGCGCGGGCTCACGCGTTCGGTGATGCGTTTAATGACCCCGCCCTTCCCGGCGGCGTCTCGGCCCTCGAAGACCACCACCACCCTCAGGCCTTCCTTTACGACCCAGGACTGGAGCCGGCAGAGCTCGACCTGGAGCTTTTCGAGCCTCTTGTCGAACTCCTGCCTCGACATTTTCTTCTTCTTAGGCTGGCCCTTCTCAGTCGCTTCTTTGTTGGACTTCTTCTTCGCCATTGCGTCCGACCTCCCTCTGTCCAATCGGTTCGTTTCTTCTGCGCGAAACCCTTGGCCTGGGCGTTGCCAAGATCATTCGGCTTCGCGTTGGAAATGGCGGAAGAGATAGTCGTAGATCTCCTCCAGGTTCTTGTTGAAGTCCTTGGTGAGCGGGCTGGCCTCCTTGGCTTGCCAGGAGTCCGAGCGCGCCGAAAGCGCTTCGGCGAGCTGCCACTTGTGGTCGAAGTCTTGGCCGGCCAGCGCTTCGACGTCCGCCGTGCGCTCGGGCCCGAGGTAGTCGCGGTCCAGCGACGCGAGGCCCTCGTCGTTCACCGCCATCCGGAAGATCTCGGCCGAGGCGATGATCCGCGCCTCGTCGTCTGCCTCCAGCTCGGCGCGGTCCCGCAGAGCGTCTCGGAAGGCGGCCGCCGAGACGATCTGCCGGTCGCGCAGCTCCTCGAAGGCGTCCATCGCGATCCCGGCTTGGGACAGATGCTCGACCACGGCGCCGGACAGCTGGTACCGGACCTCCTTGAAGACCTGCTGCTGGAAGACGTTTTGCAGGAAGAACAGGAAGAAGAAGCTGATCGCCGCCGCGATCACCGGCGTCAGGACCCAGCCCGAGCCGATGTTCCCCAGCACCCGCCACTTGATCTGCCGCGCGCCGGCCAGGCCGTAGGTCAGGCCGATCCCGATCACCGCGCCGATGACCGCCTGGGAACTCGACACCGGGATCAGAGGATAGGGCGGCAGGCCGAGGCTCACCACGAAGCTCAGCAGCTCGTTCGAGGAGAAGATGAACAGCACCAGGGACTGCGCCAGGACCACGACCCAGGCGCCGATCGGGCTGACCGGCATGATGCTGTTGCCCACCGTCATCATGACCGGCTTGGAGTAGAAGACCCCGACCGCGATCGCCAGGCCGCCGACCAGGAAGAGCTGCTGGATCGAGGTCAGGGTGAAGAGCCCGAAGATGTCGGCGTCCTCGAAGGGCGAGGACGAGACGAAGACGCCCATCACGTTGCCGATGTTGTTGGCCCCGAGGCTGTAGGCCCCGAAGGCCCCGGTCACCAGAAGGGCGATGCGGGTCAGGGCGTCCAGGCGGACCATGTGGATCTTCGCCCAGTGCAGGAAGGCGAGGGTCGCCTTGTAGAGCAGGAAGGCGAAGATTGCGCCCAGCACCGGGCAGATCACCCAGGTGCCCACGATCTTCGAAAGGCTGCCCATGTCGGTGAGGAAGCCGCCGAAGAGGTTCCAGCCGATGATCCCGCCTACCACGGCCTGCGTGGTCGACACCGGCAGGCCCGCCTTGGTCATGCCGTAGACCGTGACGGCGGCGGCCAGGGCGACCATGAAGGACCCGGGCAGGGCGTTGACCGCCCCCAGCTTGCCCAGGCCGTGGGCCGCGCCGGCACCGCCGAGGACGGCGCCGAGGACGACGAAGACGGCGCAGATCACCGCCGCCGTGCCGAAGAGAATCATCCGGCTGCCGACGGCCGTGCCGAAGATGTTGGCGGCGTCGTTGGAGCCGAGGGACCAGCCCAGGAACAGACCGCTCGACAGGAAGATGAGAACGGTGATCTCCATGGTGACGCGGCTCTACCTCGCTCGGTCCGTCTTCGAATGACCCTACGGGCGTCAGAGCGCGCGCTTCACGGCGAAGATCGCCATGCGGTCCCCGGCGTCGTTGGCATGGGAGGCGATGTCCCTGAGCTTCACCACCCAGTCAAAGAGCTGGCGCTTTCGTTCCAGGGGTAGGTCGGACTCGAAGATCCGCCGACCCAGCTGAAGCCCGGTGGTCGTCGCCTCTTCCTCGTGGAAGTCGATCTTGTGAACGTGGTTCCGCACGGCCTGGGGGTCCTTGAAATAGCTACGCGCACCGTCGGCCATGGCCTGTCCGGATTTGGCCACCTCGGCGTTGATCTTCTTGAATTCCTCCCGTGCGTCCGCCGGCAGTTCAGGGCGCTCGACCGCAAGCCCGATGACCACGTACGCGCAAGCGTCGAGAACGTTGTCGACCTCGTCGAGCAGGCTGAGGATGTCGCCGCGCGCGTCCGGCATCAGCATTTCCGCATACATCACGTTGGCGATGCTGCGGCGCAGCTCGTCGCCGCGGGCCTCGATGCCCCGGATCTGCTGAACCCTATCGTCCAACTGCGACTCCGGCCCCTTGTCGACATAGTCCGCCATCGTCTGCTCGAGAACCATGATGGCCTCGGAGACCTTGTCGACGAACTCGTCGATCTCGCTGATCAACAGCCCGGTTCTTTGGAAGGGCAGAATATTGGCCATCGTCTCGCCCCCGTGTCGAATGCCCGCCGCTAGCTTCGGAAGGCGCTTTTGCCTCTGGCCGGGCACGCCCGTGCTTCGCGCTTAGGCACATGTGCTAAGCCAACTAATCAAGGTATTGCGGCTCGAGCCTTCGGTCTATCCGCTTCGCGCAATGGCTTCTTTGTTCGATCGCGACTGTCTATGAGCCGACGTTCCCTCACTGGAAACGCTCCAGTGCTTCTCGTTCTAAGACCTGCGCTCGAACTTGCGGAGTTGATCTGCGCGAATCGGATAGACGGACAGCTGAAGGATCGGTTCTACTCCACATAGTTGCCGCTCGGTCGCTTCCGACCGGTGGCGTGATGAGCGAAATGTCCGCTGGGTCGGTCGTGAGGCGAAGCGAACATGGGGAACTGAGGCATTGCCCCCTTCACGGATGTTTTGCCACTATGACCGGGATGCTATGCGTCGCAGGTGCGGAGGTTTGCGGGTGCAAAGCTTGGTCGGATCAGCAGGCTCACTCAATGAGCCGCTGTTTGAAGCAAATCAACAGGAGGTCGCCTCTGGCCCCACCGAGGCCAGCGTGCCACCGTCAAGGAGCGATAACATGACCCGAAAGATCCGCTGGTGTAATGCGGTGGTTCTGGCAGCAGTCTTCAGCCTCGCTTCGGCGTCCGCCTCGGCGCAGCAGCTGTCCCAGTCCAGCTTGACCGATGCCGAGATCGATCAGCGGCTGCGCTTCCTGGAGCAGCGCCTGGACGACAGCAAGCTGCACGGACAGATCTGGCACTGGTCCTGGCTGACCGTCAACGGCGGCAGCGCGGTGGCGAGCACCGCCATGGCGATAGGCACGAGTGACCACGACGACACCGTGTCGCAAAGCGTCCAGGCCGCGCGCGCCACGATCGGCACGGCAAACATGCTCCTTGATCCGCTCGAGGCGCGGCACGGCGCCGACAACATCCGCGATCTGCCGGAATCAACCCGTGAGCAAAAGCTGGCCAAGCTGCGTCTGGCCGAGGACCAGCTGAAGCGCAACGCGGACCGGACCGACACGCGCTACGATTGGAAGCGGTATGCCGGCAATGCCTTCATCAATGCTGCGGCCGGCGGCATCATCGCGGGCCTGGCTGAGGAGGGCGAGGCCTTTCAAGTCGGCATCAGCGGCTTCATCGGCGGCCTCGCCATGCTCTGGACCGAGCCTTGGAACCCGAACAACGACTGGGAGGACTACCAGAAGCTGTCGGGCGGCAAGACCAGCGCGATCGACGTCGATGTCATGGTGGCGGCTCGGCCGGACGGCGGCGGTCTTGCCGTCCGCTTGTCCTGGTGAGGGATCGGAACCCTCCAGCCGACAATGGCGGGGCACGATTCGGCCGCCATCGAGCGCTCTCTTGGCCTCGATGCGCGGACCCGCGCGCTTGCCTGTCGAGGTGATCGGACGCAGCGGACACATCCATCGCGCCGCTGAGTCGAGAGGCCGCGAAGCGAAGGCACTGGCGGCGTTTGATGCTGTGGACTGGCATTCAATCCCGGTGATCGATCGCAGTTGGACTGCGGTTTTGGGTGACTGGCTGGCGAGGACGGGCCCTGGGAAGGCCGGTAGCGGAGGCGGCAATCTGCCATTGACGAACACCCTCGGCCAGATGCGCCAACAGTGAGGATGGTATCCCTGCGCCCGAGGACATCGAGCCTGTGGCGCGGCGGTGCTTGGCGACAAGGATGATGGCGATGGCATTCGAATCCAACCTTTGGCGGTCTCTCGCGCTGCTCTGCCTGATTGGCACGGCAACGGCCGGTTGTGACGAGAAAGACCCGGACGAAGCGGCGAAACCGCTCCCGCGCCCGGTCTCCTTTGTGGAGCTGGAGCTCACCAATCCGCGGCTCGACACGCTGGTCGCCGGCTCGGTCGAATCCTGGAAGAAGGAGATGATCGGTCTCCGGGTGGCCGGCCGTGTGAATTTCGTTCGCGAACCGGGTGAAAACGTCGTCGGCCGCATGTTCGACGAAGACGGCGAGATTCTGGAGCCGGGCACGACGGTCGGCTCGATCGACAACGATCGCTACCTCCTGCGCGTCAGGGAAGCGGAGGCGCAGGTCAGGAGCGCCGAGGCCAAGGCCGAGTCGATCCGCGTCGAGTTCGAGAAGACCATCCCCAACCTGCTGAGGGAGGAACAGGCGGAATACGACCGTGCGAAGAAAGAAGACGCGCGGCAACAACAGCTGCTGAAGGATGGCGCCGGGACGCCGAAGCAGGCCGATGTGGCGCGCGCGCAACTCAGGGAATCCGAGGCCCGGCTCGCCCAGGTGCAGTCTCAGAAATCCGAAGTCGAGAGCCAACTCGCGTCGGCTGAGGCCGAAATGGTGCAGGCCATGGAGGTGCTGCAGCAGGCCAAGGTCGATCTTGCCGACACCCAGCTCCATGCGCCCTTCAACGGGCAGGTCTCGAAGGTTCATGTGATCCCGGGCGGCTACGTCGAAAAGGGACAGCCCGTGGCCACGGTGCAGATGATGGATCCGATCAAGGTCCAGGTTGCCGTCTCGCCGGACACCGACCGCAGGGTGAACTACAACGATATCCTGAAGGTCTACGCGGAGGGCTCGGAGGAGCCGCTCAGTGGCTGGGTCTGGAACAAGGACGCCGTCGCCGACGCCTCGACGCGGACCTTCATGATCACGCTGCTGGTCCGCAACCGCCAGATCGAGGTCGATCCGCCCGAGCAGCTCGGCGCCGCGGATGCCTATCCGACCAGCGACATCCTGCCCGTCGATTCCGAGCATGACGATGGGCGGCCGCCGTACTTCGTCGACGAGTTGACCTTGCACAAGGACGAGCAGGGTTACTTCGTGTGGAAAGTGGAAGGCCTGACCGTCGCCGACCTCAAGGGCTCCTTCAACCCCTTGTTCAAGGTGACGAAGCACCGGGTTTCGCCCGGCACCCGGCGGCTGCCGTTTCTTCAGACCTTCACCTATCGAGAGCTGACGGATATCGGCGAGCTCGAGCCGCATCTGGATCTCATCGCCTCGAACCTGCCGGCCAAGGTCCAGGACGGCGATTCGGTATATCTCTCGCGGAAGCGCTGGCTCTTGCGGCCGGGAGAGCTGGTCAAGGTCGACTTGCGAAGCGGGCAGATCCCGCCGGGGTTTTACGTGCCGGTGCAGGCCATCATCAAGGAAGGCGGCGACCACCACGTTTTCGTCGTGGCCGAACAGGCGAACGGCGAAGCGCAGGCGAAAAGAGTTGCCGTGCGCGCCGGCGACAGCATCGGAACCTTCCAGGGCATCGAGCCCGTCACCGACGGCGATCTCGCCGAAGGCATGAAGCTGATCGTCGACGGCGCCCACTACCTGCGTGACGGCGAGGCGGTCAACGCCTTCCTGGAAGTGGAGCAGGCGCTGTGAACCTTCCGAAGTTCGCGCTCGAGCACAAGCCGATCGTCCTCGGGTTTGCCCTCCTTCTGCTCATTTGGGGCTTGAACGTCTTTCTGACCGCGCCGCGCCGCGAAGACCCCGAGTTCCTGATCCGGGAAGCGGTGGTGAACACCGAATGGCCGGGTGCGACCGCACAACAGGTCGAAGAACTGGTGACCGACAAGGTCGAGGTTGCCGCCGCCAACATCAAGCAGGTGCGGCGGGTGCAGTCGACGAGCTCGGTCGGGAAGTCCACGGTCCAGGTCACCACCATCGACGACGTCACGGATACCGCGGCGATCTGGGCGAAGCTGCGCGCGGAAATGGCGCTGATCGTTCCGGACCTGCCGGAAGGCGCTTCGCACCCGGCGGTCGACGACAACTTCGGAGATACCGCCGCCTTGATCCTGGCCATGTATCAGGATCCGGAATCCGCCGAACGGCGGCGCTACACGCCGAAGGAAATGGAGATCCTGGCGAGGCGGCTGCGCGACCGCCTGATGGACATTCGGCCGACGGAGACGGATTCGGACGGACGCATCGTGCCCATCACCACGGCGCCGGCCTATGTTGCGCGTCTCGATCTCTATGGCGTACAGCGTGAAGTCATCTACCTGGAAACCGATGCCGGTGTCTGGAGCCAGCTCCAGCTGACGACCGACGAGCTGCAGCAGCTCCTCGCCCAGCGCAACGTGATCGCGCCCGCCGGAACCTTCAACACCGCCACCGATCGGGTTCACACCCGGCTCTCCGGCAACTTCGACGCGGCGCGCGAGATTGACAGCGTGGTCGTCGGCCGGGTTGCCTCGGGCGCCGAAACGCCCGGACGTCAGACCCTTGCCGAGCTGAAGCGGGACATCGAGGCCGGCGAAGGCGTCGATGCGGGCCGCCCATCGTCCTTCGAAGTGCCGGTCTATCTGGACGACCTGCGGATCAATGTGACCCGCGGCTACGCGGATCCACCCGAAACCCTGGTGCGCTTCGCCAATAGCGATATCTCGGCCGACGCCATCGCGCTGTCATTTACCATGAAGTCGGGCACCAACATCACCTGGCTGGGTGATGAGGTCGCACGACTCCTGGAGACTCAACGCGACACCTTTTTGCCGCCGGACATCGTGGTTCATGTGGTCTCGGATCCGCCCTTCTTCGTCGAGAAGAAGATCAGCGACGTGGTGAACAACCTGATCGAAGCCGTCGTTCTGGTCCTGCTGATACTGGGCTTGCTGGCCGGTCCGCGGGTCGCCCTGGTCACCGCCGCTTCGGTTCCCTTGATCATGCTGAGTTCGCTGGCATTGATGCGGATCTGGGATGTCGAGATCGAGCAGATCTCGCTCGCGGCGCTCATCGTTTCCTTGGGACTGCTGGTCGACAACGCCATCGTCACCTGTGAGAACACCACCCAGTTCCTCAACCGAGGCATGGACCGCGAGCAGGCGGTGATCGAAGGCTGCAACCAGGTGGGCACCTCGCTGCTGTGGTCCTCGCTGACGACGATCAGCGTCTTCATCCCCATGACCTTCGCGCTGCCTGCCGATATCGGAGAATACGTCTTCAGCCTGCCGGTGGTTGTGACCCTGACGCTGACCGTCAGTTGGCTCTGTGCCATGACGGTGACGCCCATCCTCAACTACTATGTGTTGAGGCCCACGGACGGCCGCATGCCTCTCGTCGCCCTTTTCGCTTGGATCCGGGGCAAACTGGGTGGCAGCGGCAGCCGAGAAGAAGAAGCGACGAGCGTCTCGGACGAGGGCGCCGCGAAGCCTGGTGCCTGGTACGTGCCTCTGTGCCGCTTCGCCATGGCCGGCCGCATTCCGACCATCGGCGTCGCCTTCGCCCTGCTGGTCGGGGCCCTCGCGCTGCCGGTGAAGCCCTCGTTCTTTCCCTTCTCGGACCGTAATCAGTTCACCGTCGACCTCTGGGTGCCGACCACGTCGCCGATCTATCGGACCAACGAGGTGGCCAAGCAGGTCGAGACCCTTCTGCAGCGGCTGAGCAGCACGACCTGGCAGGATGGGGAATGGGTTCCCCTCACGGATGAGGACGGCGAGCCGGTCCAGCGCCTCAACAACATGCTGGTCTACGTCGGCACCGGCGGCGCGCGTTTCTACACCGGCCTCGATCCTGGACCGCAGACGCCCCGCTTCGCGAACATCATCGTCAACGCCAGGAGCTACGACGATGTCGATCCCTTCGTGGCCGATATCCGCCGGGGGGCCTGGGCCGGCGTCGGGGAGCCGGGCAGCGAGGACTACCTGCCGCCGATCGCGGGCGCCCGAGTCGTTCCCCGGCAGCTGGTCATGGGCACGCCGGTTCCCTCGCCGATCGAATACCGCCTCCACGGGCCGCGCCTGGGCAGCGAGAAGGTGTTGCGCTACTACGGCAACCAGATGAAGGACGTGCTCCGTGACAGCGGTTACGTCTGGGACGTGCACGACAGCTGGGGCGAACTCGGATTTCAGTATGATGTGAACCTGAAGTCGGCCGAGGCGAATATGGCGGGCGTCACCAACGACACGGTGGCGCACACCTTGAACGCCTACTACAGCGGCTTCCACCTGACGACCTTTCGGGAGGGCGACCGGCAGCTCCCGGTCATGCTTCGCCTGCCTCCGGAGCAGCGGCGCAAGCTCGAGAACGTCGAGAGCGCCTTCGTGGAGGGCTACACCGGAAAGGTACCGCTGAACTCGGTGGCCGACTTCGAGCTGACGCGGGTCCCGGTCGAGATCACCCGCTATCAGCGCGAGCGCGCGATGCGCATCAGGGCGCGGCCGGAACCCGGGCTCCTGGCGCGGGACATTCTGTTGCAACTGAAGCCGCAGATGGACGCGATCGAAGCGGAGCTGCCGCCCGGCTATCGCATCGAGAACGGCGGAATCGAGGAGGAGGCGCTGAAGGGCGAACGCGGCAACGCGACCTCGCTCATGGTCGGCCTCGTGCTGGTGGTGTTCTGCCTGCTGCTGCAATACAACTCGGCGATCAAGCCGTTGCTGGTCCTCCTCACGGTGCCGCTCTCCATCATCGGCGCGATGCTCGGACTTTGGATCCGCGACATCCCGATGGGCTTCATGGAGACCCTCGGGTTCCTCGCCCTCTTCGGCACGGTTCTGAATGCGGCTATCTTGCTAATCGATTTCACGGAACAGCTGATCAGGCAGAAGCTTGCCGACCGCGACGGCATTGCGCCGCCCGGCGAACGCTCCTACTGCGGCCTGACCCGCGAGGCCTTCCGCGCCACCTTGGCCGAGGCTGGGCGGGCCCGATTGATGCCGATCTTCCTGACGACGGCGACGACCGTCGCGGGCTTGACCTCGCTCATGTTCGGCGGCGGGCCCTTGTTCAAGGGCCTGGCGACGGCCTTCGCCTCCGGTCTGATCGTGGGCAGCGCGATCACGCTCTTCGTTTTGCCCGCGCTGATGGCCCTCTTCGTCGAGAACTTCCGCTTCCAGCTGGTGAAGCCGCCGGAACCGGAGGACCTCTCGCCAGAGCCCGCCCCGGCCGCGGCCGAATAGGGAAGGCGGGGCGCGGCCTTCCCCCGCAATGGGGCTGGGCCCGGGCTGACGTTGGCGTTTGTGTCGGCCTTCCGGATCGTCGCCGCCGGTGCTCGAAAAGGGTCTCGGGCTCTCTCGTCGTGCTCAGAAGAGCGGGATCTCGCCGCTGTCGACCCGGGTGAGCAGGTTCTGGATGCGTTTCCAGATCGCCTCGATCTCGAACTTGGCGAGGCCGAGCTGCACGGTGTCGCCGGAGATCCGCACGCCTTCGTTGGGATTGAGGTTCTCGCCCGGCGGGACCGAGCGATAGATGCCGCGCCTCCCCTTCTCCAACTGCGCGACGACGCCGAGACGGTCGAGGTCTTCGCGGCGCAGCTCACGCAAGCGCTCGATCGAGTCCCGACGCAGGGCCGGCACGAAGATGACGTTCCAGCGATCGGCCAAGGGAAGGCGGAAGAGCTCTTCGAAAGCGATGTCGTTGTCGGGTGCGAAGACCTGCCGCCGCTCGAGCTCCTTCGAGACCAGGAAGTTGCTCGGCGTCGGATCGGCGTAGTCGATGAGATAGGTGAAAAGATTGAAGTTCGCGAGGTAGTAGGCGTAGGTCGGGTCCGAGACGAAGCGGGCCTCCTCGTAGAGGCTGTCGTCGAACCCGGTGTCGAGCAGCCAAATCTGTATCAGCCCGAGCACGCAGTTCGAGCCCGGCAAGGTCGGCTCGGAGGGACCGGCGCCGCCCTGCTCGTAGCGCGCGCGCGAAGCGCAGAAGGCGAGGGCCGTCGGCACCACGTAGTCCTCCGGGTCCAGAAAGAGCTTCTGGATCTGGTAGGCCGCAATCTGCCGGCGCGGGCTGTCGTTGTGGGCGTCCAGGGCCGTGGCGTCGAGGGTCGCCTTGCGCGGCATGTCCTTCCACTTGAAGCGAACGACCTTTCGTTCGCCCGGAGCGTCGGGGAACTTCAGCTCGATCGAACGCGCGCCGGAGCTTCCGTAGGCGGTGCGCTCGTCCGAAACGACCTCGAACTCCATGGCATCGAGGTCCTTGAGCAATTTGGCCTCGATGACATCCGGCGGGTAGGGCCAGTTCGGGAAGGACTTGGCCGCCGCCGGCCGCTCGGCCGATTCGAACTCGAGCGGCATACCGGTGTTCGCCGGGATGTTCACGCATCCGACGAGGCAGAGACCGAGCGCGGCACCCGCAGCGGCCGCCGTGAAGCCGGTCGCGCGATCGCGGGCGCTCCTCTGCCAGGATCTCAGCCCAGGGTCGGGTGCCGCGAAG
The DNA here is from genome assembly GCA_030066685.1 of Kiloniellales bacterium. NCBI lineage: Bacteria > Pseudomonadati > Pseudomonadota > Alphaproteobacteria > Rhodospirillales > Kiloniellales bacterium. Next base: position 41,713 of record JASJBF010000013.1, read on the forward strand.
GACCGCGCACTGTGGGTCGCGCGGCCTTTACAGCTCAGGTTCTCGGACCACATGGCTCCACCTTCCTTCCTGTTTCGTCCCTTTCCTCCGGTGAGACCGTCGCTCCCTTTCGGTGAAGGTCATTGAGGCATATGAAAGTCGCTCTCGAAGCCTGCCCTCGATCACACAGCCTAAGTCGTGCCTGACGCTCCATCTATCCGCTTTGCGCAGGTTTCGCTTGCGGCCCGCGGCCGCGGATTCCGGGTCACCATTGTGCTCTTCGCCACATTGCGGGCGCGCCACACAGGTTAACTTCGAGGGTCTATACCTGCGCGGAGAAGCTCGATGCGCTGGATCGCCTCGCTTTCGGTCTTCCTCATCCTCGGTGCCGTTTTCGGCACGCCGGTTGCCGCCCAGGACTGTGCACGTGATCCCGAGCTGGAGACGGCGGGTCGCCAGAGCTTCAGCCTGACGTTCTTGGCGCGAAACAAAATCGACGGGGTCACCCAGCCTTCGGGTCTGGCCCTTGCGGGCGACTGCGGTGGCCTCTGGACGATCAGCGACAAGAAGAACGAGATCTTCAAGCTCGATCTCGAGGGCGAAGTGATCGATGACGAGTCCTTTGAAGGCCCGGTCGAGGAATTGGAGGGGATCGCGCTCGATCACAGCGGGGGCTTCCTGCTGGTGGTGGACGAGGACAGCAACGAGATCGTCAAGTTCGCGCTCGCCGATCAGGCGGTTGCAGACCGGCGCCGTCTCGATCAGATGGCGGGCTTCGACCAGGTCGCCGCCGCCTTCGCCCAAGGCGATCCGAACAAGGGCCTGGAGGGCATCGCGTGGAACGGTGATACCGGCACGGTCTTTGTCCTGAAGGAGGGCGAGCCGGGCCTCCTGCTGGAGATCTCGGCGGACCTAAGGACGATCCGAAGCCACAGGACCCTGGACGGGCAGAACGGCTTTCGCGACCCCGGTCTGGACGACGACGAGATCGATTTCTCCGGGATCTTCTATGATCAGAGCCGGAGGGCCTTCTGGATCGTCAGCGACAAGGCTCAGCGGCTGTTCCTCTACGATTGGGCGGGCAACGCGGTGGTTCAGTCTGCGACCCTCGGCTACGGCAGGGAGGGCAAGTATCGAGAGATAGAGAAGGCGGAGGGCGTGGCCGTGGACCCGAAGTCGAAGCGTCTCTATGTCGTCAGTGACGACGAAGAGCGCCTTTACGTCTTCGATATCCGTCCGTGAGCGGACAACGGGACGACCGGAAGACGGCCTCGATCGCTTCTCCGGCCCCGCAAGACCTCCCGGCCGCAGCGAAGCGGGCCGCGGCCGGCCCGTCTCTGGGATGTGGCGCCCCGTGAGGCCGCCGCTATTCCCACAGCAGGAAGTAGCCGTAGGCGACCAGGAGTGCGGGTAGGGCGCTGTAGAGGGTCGCCAGCAGGGCGGCCTTGGGCGCCAGGGCCAGGGCCGGGAAGAGGGCGTCGCCATCGTTGCTGATCGCGTTGCCGAGCTGGGCGGAGAGCGGCAGGCTGCCGTTCAGGTAGAGGGTCGTGACCACGATCTGCGGCCCGCAGCCGGGCAGAAAGCCGACCAGGATCGCGGCCAGGGGCACCAGAGGCCCCCAGAGCGCGAAGGCCGCTGCCAGGTCGAGGCCGCTGAAGTGCACGCCCAGCTCGTAGGTCAGGAAGGCGAAGACCACCCAGGCGGTGATGAAGTTGGTGTCGGCGACGATCCGCTCGCCGAGTCCCTCGCGGCAGGTGTCGCCCTGAGCGGCCGACGGGGCCTCGCCGCGGGCCGCCCACATGCCCAGCGCCAGCAGGCTGCCGGCGAGGCCGATCCAAAGGCCCGGCTCGAAGCCCGCGGGCAGCGGGACCAGGACGCCGGGCTCGACCTGGAAGGCGTCCAGCAGGCCGAGCGTCAGCCCGGGGACCATCAGCAGCAGCCAGAAGGTGGCCAGGGGATTGCGTCGGGCTGGCTTGGTCGGCGGGGCATTGCAGCGGCCGGAGGCCGCCTGCTCGGGATGGCGGACCCGCAGGAAGTCCTGGCCGTGCAAGGCGTCGACGATCAGGCCGAAAAGCGTACCCACGACCAAGCCCAGGGCGGCCACGGCGAGGCCCGTGCGTGGCTCCATGGCCAGCAGCAGGAACATGGCGTCGCCAATGGTTGCGGTCAGGGTCGCGACCAGGGTGCCGAAGCTGACATGGCCCTTGGTGTACTGGGTGACGATCACGATCGCCCCGCCGCAGCCGGGAAACGCGCCCAGCAGGCCGCCGGCCGCCACCTGCCAGCGCCGCAGCCCGGCGAGGACTTGGCCGATATCGGCCTTGAAGGCCCGCTCCAGCCCGTAGACCAGGGCCAGGGTGCCGGCGACGAAGACCGCGACGGTGAGGTAGGCCTCGCTCAAGGCTTCGGCCGCGATCCGCAAGGTCTCCTGGGAGGAGAGCGCGACCGCGGCCAGGACGGCGAGCGCAAGATAGCGGGGCACGGCGCCGGCCGGCCGGGGGCCGAAGGCCTTGCGGCCCGAAGCACTCAGGTTCAGGGCGGCGACGAGCTGGGACATTCGTTGGCCTGCCTTTCCCTCCGGAAGTCATCGCGAATTAGAATTATTCTAGATATAGGGCCTTGCGTTTTTAAGACAATGTCGATTGTCTGTATTGAAACCATTGATAGCTTCTATCGAAGGCGGGCGTGAACCTCAGGGACCTCAGATATCTCGTGGCGGTGGCGGAGCAGCGGCATTTCGGCCGCGCCGCCGAGCTTTGCCATGTCAGCCAGCCGACCTTGAGCGCTCAGCTGAAGAAGCTCGAGGCGGAGCTCGGCGTGACGCTGCTGGAGCGGACCAACAAGTCGGTTGCCGTCACGCCCCTGGGGGCGGCCGTGGTGCAGCGCGCCCGGGCGGCCCTCGAGCAGGCCGACGCCATCCTCGAGGTCGCCAGAGCCGGCCGCGATCCCATGGCCGGGCCGCTGATCCTGGGCGTCATCCCGACCCTGGGGCCCTACCTGCTGCCCTGGATTCTGGCCCCGATCGGGCGCCGTTTTCCGGCGCTGGAGCTGGTGCTGCGCGAGGACCTGACCGACCGCCTTGTCAAACAACTGCGGGCCCACGAGATCGACGCTGCGCTGCTGGCGCTGCCGGTGACGGATCCGGAACTCGCCGCCCTGCCGCTCTTCGAGGAGCCCTTCTGGGTCGCCTTCCCGCCCGGCCACCGCTTCGCCGGCCAGGCCCGGATCGCCGAGAAGGACCTGCGGGCGGAGGATCTCTTGCTGCTCGCGGAGGGCCACTGCCTGCGCGACCAGGCGCTCTCGGTCTGCGGCCAGCGCGGGACGGCGCCGGCGGACCGGATCGGCAACCTGCAGGCGACCAGCCTGGAGACCCTGCGCCAGATGGTCGCCGCCGGCTACGGCTGCACCTTGCTGCCGGCCCTGGCGCTTCAGGCGCCACGGGCCCAGCGCAGTCCGGTCGACGCCAAGCAGCTGCGCGCCGCCGCGGCCTCGCGGCGCATCGCCATCGTGCATCGCCGCTCCTTCCCGCGCGTCGCCGGACTCGAGCAGCTCGCCACCTTCATCCGCGAAAAGCTCCCGAGCTCCGTCCGTGCCATCGACTGATCCGGCATCGGCCGTCGACCCGGCGGCCGCTCTTGCTCAATTACTAAAATTTTAGTATTTTAGAGCCGAAGGAGGTCCAGTGATGACCCGGCTCCTGATTCTCTGGCTGCTCGCCGAGGGCCCGCTGCACGGCTACCGGATCCAGAAGATCCTCGGCGATCCCGGCCTGGCCTTCTGGTTCCGGATCGAGGACGCCTCGATCTACGCCATGCTGCGCAGTCTGGTGAAGCAGGGCCTGGCCCGGATCCAGAGCCAGGAGCGGGAAGGCCAGCGCCCGAGCCGGACGGTCTATCGCATCACGCCGGCCGGCCGGACGGCGCTGCGCCGGGACCTGGAGGCCGGTTGGCGCGGGTTGGAGCCGAGCCGGGAACTCTTCGCCGCCGCCTTGGCCGCCGCCGACGAGCTGGAGGCCGAAGAGACCCGGCAGCTGCTGGCTGAGCGCCGGGAAGCGCTGGGCGAGCGGCGCGCCCGGCTCGGCCGGGTGGCGCGCAGTGCGCCTTCGGGCCTCCTTGCGCGCCGCGAGGCGGCGCTGCTCGACGCTGAGATCGCCTGGCTGGCGCAGGAGATCGAAGGCCCTTTACCGAACCAGGGAGAAACGCTGCCATGACTGACGACGCTAAGTCCAAGGACCGGGTCGACATCCAGATCATCGCCAACCTGGTGGTCCGCAACCCCGCGGGCGAGGTGCTTTTCGTCCGCTACGATCCGGAGAACGAGAAGTGGTGGCTGCCGGGCGGCGACGTCGCGCCCTTCACCCACCCCGACCAGACCCGCGACGAGACCCTGCAGGACTTCGCGACCCTGGAGGTCAGCGGGAGCCGCCTGAGCTTCGTGGAGTCCTTTCGCGGCCGTCGCGGATGGCACCTGGTCTTCCACTACGACGTGCGGGCCCAGGGCGAGCCGGTCGGCCTGCGGGAGGCCGCCTGGTTCCCGCCCGAAAGCCTGCCGCGCTCCGTGCACGGCCAGTGGGAGAAGAGCGTGGTCGCGCGGGTGTGCGGCGGTTAGGCGCGGCGGCAGGATCCAGGCTTGCGAGGCGGTGTTCGGGGCGCTAGCACGAAGGTCTGCCGGACCAGCGCGGGAGCCTTGCCTTGACCAGCGCCCTGATCGTCATCGACATGCAGCTCGGGTCCTTTACGCCCCGCAGCGTGAGGCATGACGTCCACAGCGTGGTCTCGCGGATCAACCTGCTGGCCGAAAGGGCGCGCTCCGGGAAAGGGCTGGTCGTCTTCGTGCAACACGATGGCCCGCCCGGCGATCCGCATCATCCCGATGCGCCGGGCTGGCACCTGTTGCCGGAGCTCAACGTGCAGGCCGGCGATCGCTTCGTCCGGAAGTCGGCTTGCGACGCCTTCCTCGGTAGCGGTCTCGAGGACCTCCTGCGGTCGGCTTCGGTCCGGCGGCTCGCGGTCACCGGCTGCGCCACCGACTTCTGCGTCGACACCACGGTCCGAAGCGCTCTGGCGCGCGGCTACCGGACGGTCGTGCCGAAAGACGGGCACACCACGGCCGACCGACCCTATCTCTCCGCCGAGAAGATCATCGAGCACCACAACGCGGTCTGGGCCGACTTCATTTCGCCGGCAGGTCCGGCAAGAGTCTGCGCGAGCCGGGAGGTCGCCTTCGACTGACGGCGGCCTCCGCCCGGCCTCCAGGCTCAGGTCACTTCCAGGTGATGCGGTACTTCACGATCCGGTCGTTGCCGCTGTCGGCGATCCAGGCGGTGTCGCCGCTCAGCTCGACGCCCTCGGGCGTCCGGAACCAGTTGACGCCCTTGCCCGAGGCGCCGTCGCCAAAGAGGCCGACGAGCGTGCCCTCTTCATTGCGCGCGCTGTCGCCCTGCCGCGCGGCGCCGACGAGCGCCCCGCCGGCACCGGGGCCCGTGGTGGCCCTGCCGTCGCCGATGACACCCAGAAGCCGGCCATCCTCGGCGATGACCTTGACGCTGTGGCTGTACTTGTCGGCCACGACCAGGGTGCCGTCGGGGGCGACGTCCAGGTAGCGCGGGCCGCTGAAGTCGTAGGGCGCGCCCTCGAGGACCGTCTTGGTCTCGAGGTCCGGGCTCATGCGGACCATCCGGTCGTTGGCCGCGTCGGCGATCCAGAGGTCGCCGTCGGGCGCGAACTCCAGGTCGTGCGGCGCCGAAAGGCCGCTGGTCTCCTTCTCGACAGCGCCGTCCCGGTAGACCACCAGGTTGCCGGTCCCGGCGCCGGTGACGTAGACCCGGCCGTCGCGCCCGACCAGCACGCCCTCCGGCTTGCGCAGGCCGCCGGCGATCTCACCGACCAGCTTGCCCTCGGTGCCCTCGAGCTCGTAGACGGTGACGCGGTGGTTGTGGGTGTCGGCGACGTAGAGCCGGCCCTCGGCGTCGAAGTCGACGTCGTGGGTGCCGTCCTGGTGGTCCGCCCCGAAGTGGCCGAGCAGTTCCAGGCTCTCGGCGTCGAGGACCACGACGCGGTCGTTGCCGACGTCGGAGACGAAGAGCCGCTTTCCGTCGGGCGAGAGCTTCACGTCGTGGGGATTGTCGAGCTCGACCGTGCTGGCCGAAAGGAAGGCCGCCTCGAAGGCGGCCGCGTTCCACGGCAGCGTCCAGAGGCAGAACGCGGCAGCCAAGACCGGCCATCTCATTCCCGGATCCTCCGTCGGTTTGGTCTTGCAGTCTGAATGTAGGGCCCTGGGTAGAGGATGGAAGGTCCCGAGGCGGCAGGGTTCGGCGCTATCCGGCGATCAGATAGGGGCCGAAGATGAGCCAGGCCATGACCACGGCGCCGAGGGCGCAGATCAGGACGGCGGCCGCGGCGACGTCCTTGGCGCGCTTGACCGAGGCGTGGAAGTCGGGCGAGACCACGTCGCAGAGGTGCTCGAAGGCCGTGTTCATGGTCTCGGCGAGCCAGACCATCGCGATGGTCAGAACCAGCCACTTCCAGTCGGCGCCGTCGAGCCCCAGCGCGATGCCGGCGGCGATCGCGAGGAGCGTCGCCACGGCGTGGAGCCAGGCGTTGTGCTGGGTCCGCAGCATGAAGCCGAGGCCGCTGAAGGCGTGACGGAAGCTGCCCGCCCGCTCCCTGAAGCTGAAGCCTGCCAAGGTCCTATCCCTCCCGCTTGTCGTCCAGTCGCCAGGCCGACGCGCCGTCCCGCGCCCGGCCGGTGAGCCGTCGTAGGACGCCGAAGCCGAGCGCCAGGACGCCGGCGGTCACGATACAGCACAGCATTCTAGAAGCGCACCCGGAGCTCCGAGCGTCCGGCGAGCCGGACCGCGATCTTGGCCCTGCCCTCTGCGTCGGCGCGGCCGGATCCGGAGGCGCAGCCCTCGCAACGGAAGGCGGCCCCGGGGGCAAAGCCGGCCAGGGGCAGGACGAAGGTCCCATCGCCCCGGCCGGGGTAGAGCACGGCCCGCAGGCTGCGGTCCTGCCAGTGCGCGGCGGCGACCAGGCAGTCGGGATAGGCCTCGGTGTCGATGACCGGACCCGGCGTCGCGGCGGGCGGCCTGTCGAGCAGCCTGGCCAGGCCCTCGGCACTGCCGAAGCGCGCCATCAGCTCGACCGCATGCGCCCAGACCGAGGCCTTCTCCCGGTGGATGACGCCGCCGTGGGATCGGCCGGGACAGGCTGCCTCCAGGGCTGCCAGCGCCAGCTCGGCGACCTCCTTGTCGCCCATCTGCACCGCGGCGGCGGCGACCCCGGCATAGCTGGTGGCGCGCGAAAACCGGTAGTCGCCGGTGTCGATCGTCCAGAAGCGGCGGGTCTTCAGGGCGCCCTCGGCGGTCAGCATGTCCCGCCGGGCCAGGATCCAGAGCCGCAGCGCCTCTTCCGGCAGGGCCGCGCCGTAGAAGACGCAAGGGAATGCCTCGGCGACCGCGCCGCCGATCTGCGGCGCGGCGATCCCGGTATAGGTCGAGCGGAAGGGCACCAGCCGGCCCGCGGGCGTCGTCAGCTCGCGGTGCAGCGCCGCCCGGAAGCGCGGCGCGATCGCCGGCCAGGCCGCACGACCGAACTGCCGGTCGTGGGCCATCACCGCCGTGGCGCCGATCCCGTTGCACAGCGGATAGACCCAGTTCGGCTCGCAGGCCATGAGGAGATAGGGCGAGCGGCGCCAGCCCGCCTTGAGGGCGGCGATCAGGCCGTGGAAGTCGTGGGCGAAGGTTCGGCCGTCGGGATGGCGCAAGGCGAAGGCCCCGGGCTCGGAGAACCGCAGGTCGCCGCTCGCCGCCTGGTAGTAAGCGATCTGGGCGGCGACGAAGCCGGCGTACATGATGTTGTCCCGCGGCACCGGGTCGGCGCCGGCCCGCAGGTTGCCCCAGAGGTTCTCCCGGCGCCAGTAGCGCCAGACCCGGTGGTCGCGCTGCTTGTCGATCAGGTTGTGCTGGGCCCGGGCGAGGTAGCCGCGGAAGGCCGGCAGGTACCTGGCCTGCGCGAATGCCAGGGCGTAGCCGGCAAAGCAGAGCTGATAGCGGACCGCCGAGGTCTGGAACTGCTCGATCCACTGGAAGCCCTCGAAGGCGTCGATGGGCTGGAGCGCCCGGTCGAGCAGGAAGCGCAGGCGCGCTAGCTCGGCCTGGCTCAGCTCGGCCGGTCCCGGCGCGCGTGCCGCAGCCTTCAGCCGCTCGACCTGGGCCGGCCGCTGCGCCGCGACGTCGCGCGCGTTCCGGCGTCCGGCCCGCTTTCCCGATGTGCGCAGGACCGCTGCGCCCAAGGTGCCCAGTAGGATGAAGCCGGCGATGCCGCCGGGCAGCCAGAGGAAGGCGCCGGCTTCGCCCGAAGGCCCGCAGATCGCGGGATGGTTCATGGCCAGGGCGGCCAGGGCGGCGGCCAGCCAGACCAGCGGCGCGACCATCACGTTCCCGGTCGCGAACCAGATAAACAGGCCGAGCCCGAAACCGACGAAAGTGCCCAGCGTCAAGGCGATGTGGAGGGCGCTCTCCACCGGACCGCTGCCGGTCCGGGCGAGGAGGCCGCCCCCGGGCAGCATGAGGCCAAGCCCGAAGGCGCGCCAACCCGGCGCCGCCGCGGTCTGGACCAGCAGCAGCCCGGTGCCGAAGAGGCCGGCATAGACCGCAGCCAGCCGGGCCAGGCGGAAGCGGGTGGCCGGTCCCCAGGCTCCGAGATAGGGGCCTGGCCCTCGACAGTCATTCGCCGGCATGTGCTCCGCTCCTCGATGACAGGCCGCGCGACAGAGGTGGTGCCATCGGGGACCTTGTTCACGCCAGTGGTCTCGAAACCCCTTTTGACTGAGAATTGCTGGGCCAGAATTGCGGCCGGTTTCGTCTGGCCGTGAGACCAAGTGTGGCGCTTCTTGGCCTTTTCTTGCTACAGCCCGCGGCGTCGAAGGCCTAAACCGTAGCCAGGCTGCGCTTTGCGGCCGCCTCCTGGCGGGGCGGATCGCCGGGAGCCGACGCAGACTGTGATCACGGTAAGAAATAGGGGTTAGAGCAGCCTGCGTTCATTCGAACGCAGATGAGCTGCTCTATCTATCTGAAATAAATAGAATTATCTGCGCTCAATTGAGTCCAATCGAGCGCAGTTTGATCTAGGCCGCCTTGACCGACTCCAGGAACGCTTCGATCTCTTGGCGAAGCTTGCTGGCCTGCGCGGACAGATCGGAGGCCAAGCCAGACACCTTGCCGGCCGCCTTGCTGGTTTCATCCGTCGCCGCGTCGACGTTGGAGATGTTGTCCGTGACTTGGGAGGTCCCGTTGGCGGCGCGCTGAACGCTGGTCGAGATTTCCCGAGCCGCGGCGCCTTGCTCCTCGACGGCGCTCGAAATCGCCGTGGCGATCCCGGCCATTTGCTCGATCGTTCCGTTGACGGTTTCGATCGCGGTCACGGCCTGCTGGGTCGAGCTTTGCATCGCGGAGATCTGCTGGCCGATCTCCTCTGTCGCCTTTGCAGTCTGGTTGGCCAAGGACTTGACCTCGCCGGCCACCACGGCGAAGCCCTTGCCGGCATCGCCGGCGCGGGCCGCCTCGATCGTGGCGTTCAGAGCCAGAAGATTGGTCTGCTCGGCGATGTCCTGGATGAGGCTGACGACCGCGCCGATCTTTTCCGCCGCGTCGGCCAGCTCCCGCATCGTCCCGCTGGTCCGACCGGCTTCGTCCATGGCCTTGCTGGAGATATCGGTCGACTGCACGACCTGTCGCCCGATCTCGGCGATCGCGCCTTGCAGCTCCTCGGACGCGGCTGCCACGGTTTGCGTGTTCGAGGACGCCGATTCGGCCGAACTCGCCGCGGAGCTCGACAGCCTTCGGGTCGCTTCCGCTGCGTCGTTCATCTTCTCCGCCGTTTCCTCGAGTTGCGAGGAGACGGAGGTCACCGCGCCGAGGACCTGGCCGACGGTCGTATCGAAGTTGCCGATCATCGCCTCGATGGTGCCAGCCCGAGCTTCCTGGGCCGCGCGCTGTTCGCTGCGCTGTGCTTCCAGGCTCTCCCGTTCGATTGCGTTCTTCTTGAAGACCAGGACCGCGCGGGCGATGTCGCCGATCTCGTCCTTGCTCCCGACGGACGGTACGTCCTGATCCGTATCGCCGGCCGCCAGAGCGGTCATGGCTCGGGTCATACTCTTGAGAGGACGGCCGATACTGCGTCCGATCACGAGCGCCAGGGCGAAAGTGAAGGCGAGCACCAGCAAGCCGGCGGTCAGAAAGACGCTTCGGGTCAGACCGCGTGCCGACGCGAGAGAGGCCTCGGCAGCGACCAATCCCTCGGTCCCGGCCGCGAAGACATGAACGAAGTCCTCTCCCATGCCGGCGAAGATCTCGCTGAGCGACGCCGTCTCCTTCCGCAGCGCCAGAGAGGCCTTGGCCCAGGCGTGAAAGCCCTTCTGGTAGTCGTCCATCCGGGCCGACACCTCGTCCTTGAAGGAGGATGGCAAGTCGTTCGCGGCAAGCAGGGCATCGAATTCCTGGCGCCGCTTGTCTAAGCGGCCGATGTACTTCTCCGCGCCCCTGAGCATGAAATCCTTCTCGTGACGCCGCATCATCAGCATCTTGATGGTCAGCGCATCGAGGTTGGCTTCCTTAAGCTTCGCCTCCACGGCATGCACGGCGGCCCGGAGAGTCCCTTGCAGGCCGCTCTTCTCGTTGAGGCCGAGCTGCTCATGAAGGCCGACAACCGTCCGGAACTGATCCGCATGTTCGGAGACGCCTCCGATCAAGCGCTCGACTTCCGCGCCGACCGGCGCGGCGACAGCCATGGTCCTCATTTCCTGGAGCGATTCGAGGACCCCTGCGGCTGCCTCTTCGTACTTCTCCGCGTACTCGAGATCGCGCCGGAGGATGAAGTCCTTCTCCCTGCGGCGCATCTGCAAGGCGCCGATTTCCACCCGCTGCGCAGCCTGGGCCAGAAGCGCATGCTGGTGCAGGGTTTCGAAGGCTCGCCCGGCACTGACGTCGCCGTAGAGGTAGACGGCACCCAGGATGGCGACGCAGACGGCGCTCAAGGCGGACAGGAAACCTATTCGAATCGAGATCGGGAAGCGGTCCAGGAAACTTGGCAGGCTCGGCAACGGCATGTCAATCGCCCTACTCTTTGTGATAGATAATTAGTTATATCTAATTGGTTAAGCGCTGCTGAAGCTTCGCCTTATCAAACCGCTCTTCGGGTTTCCCGAAGGCTGGAGTCCGGGCGGAGAGAGGGTTCCGGTGCCTCACGAGGGACTGTCGACAAGCCGAGCGGCTTGACAGGCCGCGCCTGCCGACTAACAATAAACCAGATGGTTAAATATCGGCCACAAGACCTCGATGCCGTGTTTTCCGCCCTGGGCGATCCGACCCGGCGGGCGATCCTGGCCCGCCTGGCGCTGGGGGCGGCCAGCGTCGGCGACTTGGCGGCGCCCCACGAGATGTCGCTGCCGGCGGTCTCCAAGCACCTGCGGGTGCTGGAGACGGCGGGGCTGCTGCGCAAGGAGAAGGACGGCCGGGTCGTCCGCTGCCGCCTGGAGGCTGCGCCGCTGCGCGACGCCGCCGCCTGGATCGCCGAGTACCGGCGCTTCTGGGAGGCCCGGCTCGACGCCCTGGCCGACTATCTGGACGGCCTGGACGAGGGCGCCGGCGGCCCAAGCCCCGACAAGAAGAGAGGATGAGACCATGGGACAGTTCCACGAACAGCGCCTGCCGGGCGAGAGCGACGACTACCGGGCGGCGCGGGACCGGCTGCTGAAGGCCGAGATGGACCTGCGGCGCCAGGTCGAGGCGGTCGCCGCCCAGCGCCGGGACCTGCCGCGCGGCGGTGCTCTGAAGGAGGACTACGTCTTCGAGGAGGGCGGTGCCGATCTCGCCGACGGCGAGACGGTGATCCGGACCCGGCTCTCGGAGCTCTTCGCGCCCGGCATGGACAGCCTGGTCATCTACGGCTTCATGTACGCCCCGGAAGGCCAGCCCTGTCCGATGTGCAACGCCTTCCTCGACAGTCTGAACGGCAACGCGGCGCACATCGGCCAGCGGATCAACCTGGCGGTGGTGGCCAAGGCGCCGATCGGGCGGGTCCGCGACTGGGCGCGGCGGCGCGGCTGGCACAACCTGCGGCTCCTGTCCTCCGGCGGCTGCAGCTACAACGGCGACTACCTCGCCGAGACCCCGGCGGGCGATCAGCTGCCGATCGTGAACGTCTTCCAGAAGACCGAGGAGGGCATCTGCCACCGCTACGCCTCGGAGATGTTCTTTGTGCCTGCGGAGCCGGGCCAGAACCCGCGCCACGTCGACCACCTCTGGCCGCTGTGGAACCTGCTCGACCTGACGCCCGAAGGGCGCGGCAGCGACTGGTATCCGGGCTACGCCTACGACTGAACGGAAAGGACCCCAACATGACCACCACCTACGAAGGCGGCTGCCTCTGCGGCGCGGTGCGCTACGCCTGCGAGGCCGAGCCGGTGGCGACGGTGAACTGCCACTGTCGGGATTGCCAGAAGACCTCCGGCGGCCCCTACATCTCGGGCATGGTCATCCCGGCGGCGGCCTTCAGCTTCACCGGTGAGGTCACCTGGTTCTCGACCACGGCGGACAGCGGCAGGCGCTCTCAACGAGGCTTCTGCCCGACCTGCGGCAGCAGCCTCTTCGGCCGGCCCGAAGCCGGCGGCCTGGTCTTCGTCCACGCCAGCACCCTGGACGACGCCTCCTGGTTCAAGCCGGCGATCGACATCTTCACCTCGAGCGCCCAGCCCTGGGACGTCATGGACCCGGCGCTCGCCAAGTTCGAGAAGATGCCGTCGATGGACGAGGGGTGAAGCGGGAGGCGGGACGCCGGCGGCCGCCCCTGCGGTGCCGCCGCGTCCGGCCTTCCGACGGTGCCTTGACAAGCGGCCCGTTTGTTCCCTTTATGTTCTCATAATGTGGCCGCCGGGCCCGAGCCGCGGCCCAACAGCTTCAGTGACAGGCGTGCTGGAACCCTCGGCATGGCAGAGATCGCCTCCATCCTTCACGCGGACCTGGACGCCTTCTACGCCTCGGTCGAGCAGCTGCTCGACCCGTCGTTGCGCGGCCGGCCGATCGCCGTCGGCGGTGGCGTGGTGCTCGCGGCCTCCTACGAGGCCAAGGCTTTCGGAGTTCGCAGCGGCATGCCAGGGCGCCGGGCGCGTGCGCTTTGTCCGGGACTGCGCTTCGTCAGGGGCCGCTTCGAGGACTATCAACGCCTGGGCGATGCCGCCATCGGAGTGCTCGGCGATTTCACCCCCCTGGTCGAGCGGATCTCGATCGACGAGGCCTTTGCCGACGTCGCCGGCTCGGTCCACATCTTCGGTCCTCCGGAGGAGATGGCGAAAACCATCCGAAGCCGCGTGCGGGCGGAAGTCGGACTGCCGATCTCCCTGGGCGTGGCGCAGACCAAGCACCTCGCGAAAATCGCCTCGCAGGTGGCGAAGCCCGACGGCCTGGTCGTTGTCGCTCCCGGGACGGAGCAGGAGTTCCTGCGCGATCTGCCCGTCGAGCTGATGTGGGGCGTGGGCCCGGTCGCCAAGGCGCGGCTCGCCGACAGGGGCATCTTCACCATCGGCCAGATGGCGCAGACCTCGGGCCGGTCCCTGGAGCGTCTGCTGGGCCGGGCGGCGGGAGGCAAGCTGGCGGCCTTGGCGCGGAATCGGGATCCGCGGGAAGTCGTCACCCGCCGTCGGGCGCGCTCGGTCGGGGCGCAGTCGGCGCTCGGCAGGAAGCCGGCATCGGCGGAGGTCTTCAGGCCCACATTGCTCCATCTCGCCGACCGGGTGGCCTCGCGGCTCCGGACCAAGGTCCGGGCCGGTCGGACGGTGACGGTGCGGGTCCGCTTCGCCGACCTGCGCGCGGTGACCCGCGCCCTGACCCTGCCCGCGGCCATTTCCTCGACAGCGACCCTGGCCGAGGTCGCGGAGGAGCTGGTGCGGAGCGCCTTGGCCGATCATCCCGAGGAAAGGACCATCTCGCTGCTCGGGATCTCGGTGTCGGGTCTCGAGGCGGAGGCGGCGCTGCAGCTGGATCTCCCGCTTCACCTGGCGGACGAAAAGCGCCGGCCCGGATCCGAGAAAGGCGCCGCGCGCTGGGCGGTCGACCGTGCCGTCGATGCGGTCCGCGATCGCTTCGGGCGAGAGTCGATCGGCTACGGGTCGGTCGTCCTGGGCGCGCGACACGCCGTCCCCGACGCCTTTCGCGAACTCGCCGAGAAGGAGCTGTGACCGGATCATCGAAGCGGCGAGGCCGGCGCCTTTGCGAGGGTCGCCGTTAAGCTGGAAGGGTGATGCTGGCCAGGTCTTTGGGCGACCGAGTGATGACCTCCGGCCGCTCGCCGACGACGACCGTGTCGTCGACCCGGAAGCCGCCCAGGCCGTAGACGTAGATGCCGGGCTCGGCCGAGTAGACCTCGCCGGTCTCGAGCGGGCGCTCGTTGAAGGCCATGTCCTCCGGGTACTCGTGGCCGATCAGGCCGATGCCGTGGCCGGTGCGGTGGCGGATGTGGCTGCCGTAGCCGGCCTCCTCGATGACGCCGCGGGCCGCGTCCTCGATGGCCCGCACCGGCCTGCCCGTGACCATCTGGGCGATCGCGGCCTCGTTGGCGGCCAGGGCGGCGTCGTAAAGCCGGGCCTGCTCGTCGCTGGGCGGGCCGCAGAAGTAGGTGCGCTCGTTCTCGATCACCAGGCCGTTGAGGCGCGGGATCACGATGTTGACCAGGCCGTGGCCCTCCTCGATGCGCAGGCCGGTCAGCGCGCCGTTGCCGTGGGGCGAGGCCGAGGCTGGGCCGGTCAGGGTGTAGCCGCGGACCTCCAGGTGCTCGCCGGGAAAGCGCTGGGCGGCTTCCTCGAAGATCGCGGCGTGCATGGCGGCGTCGAGCTCCTGGACCAGGCGGCCGGGACGGATCGCCTCGCGGTAGCGTTCCTGCGCCCAGTCCGAAAGCGCGGCGGCGGCGCGCATCAGCTCCAGCTCCTCGGGATGCTTGCGCCAGCGCAGGGCGCGCAGCTCGGCGGTTCGGGCCTCGACCGCGAGCTCGGGCAGGTGCTCGGCGACGCTGGCCAGCGGCGCGGTCAAGGCATCTGCGCCGAGGCGTCCGGCCGTCAGGGCGCGCCGGCGCAGGGCCTCGGCCAGGATCTCGCTCCAGGCCGTGACCAGGCGCTTGGCGTTGGAGCGGCCGATGTGCTCGTCGTAGAAGACCGCCTCCTCGACCCAGAGCTGGCCGCGCTCTTCCGCCATGCGCCAGTGATGGGTCGAGAGCTCGTTCAGCAGGGCGAAGGGCGCGCCCGCCTGTGGGACCACCAGCGCGACCGGCCGCTCCCAGGTCTGGACGTCCAGGTTGAAGTTGCTCGCGAACTGGAGGAAGTCGGCCTGGGTAAAGACCAGGCCGTCGAGACCCTCTTCGATCATCAGGGCCTGCATGGCTTCGCGCCGCGTCTCGTAGACGGCTCTGCTCAAGAAGGCCATGGCTTGCGCTCCCCTGGTTCTTGCCCGAGCGGGGCAGGCTAGCAGAGCGGTTGCGGGGACAGAAGGCCGCGTGCCGCGGCGCGGACCTGCGAGGGTCCGGCCGCTGGTTTCGTGATGGGGATCAGCCGACGAAGAGGATGATGAAGGCGACGATCAGGGCGAAGAGGGCGATGGCCTCGGTGAGCGCGAAGCCCATCAGGCCGACCGGCTGCACCTTATCGCCGGCGACGGGGTTGCGGGCCACCGAGGATATCCAGTCGCCGAAGATTCTGCCGAGGGCGAGGGCGACGCCGAAAAGCGGCAGCAGGGCAATGGCCGCGGCCAAAAGCCTGATGCTTTGGTCAGTCATCTCAAGGTCTCCTTTCGTCGATGCGCGAAGTCTTCGCGGTCAATGGGCGTGCAGAGAATCGCGGAGGTAGATCGAGGTGATGAGGATGAAGATGTAGGACTGGATCACGAAGATCATGATCTCGAAGCCGTAGAGCACGGCCATCATGATCACAGGGAAGACCGAGAGGCCGATCCCCACGCCGCCGAGCGCCTCGACCATCATCACGCAGAAGTCGGCGAAAAGCTTGATCATGATATGCCCGGCCAGGATATTGGCGAAAATCCGGACACCCAGGGTGATGGGCCGGAAGAGGTAGGAGATCACCTCCACGGTCACCAGGACCGGCGCGATGTAAATAGGTGTCCCGGCCGGGAGGAAGAGCCGGAAGAATCCCAGGCCCTGGGTTTGCAGCGCCAGGACGTTGACGTAGATGAAGACCAGTAGCGCCAAGGCGAGCGTGACCACCAGATGGCTGGTGAAGGTGAATTTGACCGGCGTCAGGCCGAAGAGGCTGCCGAAGAGGATGAAGACGAAGAGCGCAAACACCAGGGGGATCGCCGGCCGCGCCTCCGGCCCGGCGGTCTTGACCACGGTGTTCGCGACGAAGGCGTAAACCCCCTCGGCGGCCGCCTGCATGCGGCCGGGGACCATGGCCCGCCTGCGGGCGCCGTAGGTTAGGAAGGCGATGACCAGGATCGCCGTCGTCACCATCGCCTGCGCCGAGGTGGTGAAGGAGAGGTCCAGCCCGAAGGCTTCGATCGGGATCAGGACGTCCAGCTCGAACTGCCTGATCGCGTAGGGCGCCTCCGGTTCGTAGCTGGCCATCCGCGCGCTCCCCTCTCAACCCTTCCTCCATCGCTCCGGCCCGGCGCGTCACACCAGGGCGCAGTCGCTCTGCGCGCGCGCCTCGGCGGCATCCCCCTCCAGGCCCGGCCGCCGGTCGCCGGCGGTCGCCTGGATTGCCTCTCTGCCCTGCGTCTGCCGATCGTCGATCTGCCAGGTGCCGGGAAGCTGGCCGCCTCCTTCGCCCAGGCAAGCGGGCAACCCGCCGTCGCCCGCCGAGAGCGGCCCCGCGATCAGCAGGGAGGTGCCGAGGCAGAATGAGACCGCAGTGATCGTCCGGTGTGCGCGCATCATAGGGTTGGTCCTCTGCAGCGTGATCCCGCGGTGCCGAGCGCACCGCCATTTCAGGTCGATATAGCGGCGCGCCGATCGGAAGCCATTCGGGAAGGACGCGGCTGCTGATCGGCCTTTTCTATCGATCCGGCCGCCGGCCCGCGCGACGCGCCTGAAAGGTGGAAACGATCACCGCCGGGTCCGACTTCGATTGGCCCGATGGCCGATGCGCGTCCACGTCTCGAGCGTGACGGAAGCAGCGGGGCCGCTGCCCGGGATCAACCACGCGAATTTTTTTCGGCGCGGCCCAAGGAGCGATGATGAAAAGGTTCAGGAAAATCCTGCTGGTCTGTGATCGCGAGAGCGAGCACGACGAACTGCTGGCGCGGGCCGTCTCGCTGGCCAAGTCCAACGAGGCTCAGTTGACCCTGATCGATCCCTTGGGTTCGGAGCCGGGCGAGCTCTCGGCCGTCTTCGCCGCGCTGCCGGGCGCCCGTGGCCAGGAGGTCGAGCACGAGGTGCTGAGCTTCCATCGCGCCCGGCTTTCCGCCATCGGGGCTTCGATCACGGCGCAGGGGGTGGAGGTCCGGACCCTGGTCCCGCAGGGCATCGCCTTCATCGAGATCATCCGCGAGGTCTTGCGTGGCGGCCACGACTTGGTGATGAAGGGTGCCGAAGGCGGCAGGGCGGACGGTCCGCAGGTCTTCGGCAGCACGGATCTGCATCTCCTGCGCAAGTGCCCTTGCCCGGTTTGGATCATGAAGAGGGGCGTGGAGCCCAGCTACGCGCGGATCCTCGCGGCGATTGACCCGGACCCCGGGAACGACGAGAAATCGGCCCTCGACAGGCTAATCCTCGACCTCGCGACCTCCCTCTCCGAGATCGACGACAGTGAGCTGCACGTCGTTCACGCCTGGCGACTGGTCGGCGAGGAGTCCTTCCGCCACAGCGCCTTCCTGCGCTCGAGCGAGGCGGAGATCGACCGGCTCCTCGAAGAGGAGAAAGGACGGCACCGCAGCCGTCTCGATGCTGCGCTCGAAGGCTACCGCATCGAAGATCGCGCGGAGCGGGTCCATCTGCTGAAGGGCGACGCAGGCTGGTTGATCCCCGAGCTGGCCCGCGACAAAGGCGCGGAGCTGATCGTCATGGGCACCGTCGGCCGGACCGGGCTGAGCGGCTACTTCATCGGCAACACCGCCGAGGCGATCCTCGGCCAGGTCGACTGCTCGGTGCTCGCGGTGAAGCCGCCCGGATTCCGGACCCCCGTGCGTCTGGAGGGCTGAGCGGTCCCACGCCTCTCGCCGGAAGGGCCGCTGCGGGCTCTCGTTTGATCTTGATTTCCTATCAAGCTGCCGCGTAGCTTCGATTGTGACCATCAAGCCCTCGGACCCATATCCCGGCTCTTAGGAGTTGGAGACGAGAGCTAAGGCGGGATCATGAGGCTTCCGGGGTCGGGCGAGGAGCAGGAGATTTCAGCAAGCGGCCGGGACGCGCGAGCTGCCTGGGGCGGCCTGCTCCTGGCCGCGCTTCCGGCCGGGCTGGCCTCGCTCTTCGCCATCCAGATTCCCGCAGTGGCCGGCGGCGAGGTGCTAAGGCTGAGCGCCGACTGGGTGCCGAGTCTGGGAGTCAGCCTGGCCTTCCTGCTCGACGGCTTGAGCCTGACCTTTGCGCTGCTGATCACCGGCATCGGCAGTGTCGTCCTTCTCTACTCGGGCGCCTATCTCGGCGGTCACCCTCATCTCGGCCGCTACTACCTCTACCTCTTGTCCTTCATGGTGGCGATGCTCGGCCTGGTCCTCGCCGACAACCTGATTACGCTCTTCGTGTTCTGGGAACTGACGACCATCACCTCCTACCTGCTGGTCGGCTTCGATCACGGCGCGGCCAAATCGCGGCGGGCCGCCCTGCAGGCCCTTCTGGTAACGGGCGCGGGCGGCCTGGCGCTGTTGGCCGGGCTGATTCTGCTCGGCACGGCGGCGGGCAGCTTCGAGATTTCGCAGATCGTCGCCTCGGGCGCGCTGCTCCGGGAGCACGCGCTCTACCTGCCGATCCTGGTCCTGGTCCTCCTGGGCGCCTTCACCAAGTCGGCCCAGGTGCCCTTCCATTTCTGGCTGCCCAACGCCATGGCAGCGCCGACCCCGGTCAGCGCCTATCTGCACTCCGCGACCATGGTCAAGGCCGGCATCTACCTGCTGGCGCGCCTGCATCCGGCGCTGAGCGGGACCGAAGCCTGGATTTGGAGCCTGACGGTCTTCGGCGCGGTCACCGCGGTCTGGGCCTCGGTCCTGGCTTTGCGCCAGACCGACCTCAAGCTGGTGCTGGCCTACACCACGGTCATGGCGCTGGGCACCTTGACGATGTTCCTGGGCGCCGAGGCGACGGTCGCCGTCGCGGCCGCGATGACCTTCCTGATCGTCCACGCCTTCTACAAGGCGGCCCTCTTCCTGGTCGTCGGCATGGTCGACCACGCCAGCGGGACGCGGGAGGTTCAGCGGCTGCGCGGCTTGGCCCGGGCGATGCCTTTGACGGCCGCGGCCGCCGCCCTGGCCGCGCTCTCCATGGCCGGCTTTCCGCCCTTCCTCGGCTTCATCGGCAAGGAGCTGAAGTACGAGGGCGCCCTGGCCATCGCCTCCGAGCCGCTGCTGGTCGCCTCCGCCGCGGTGCTCGCCAACGCCCTGATGGTCGCCGCGGCGGCGATCGTCGCGCTGCGGCCCTTCTACGGTCCGCCCGCGGCAACGCCGAAGCCGCCGCAGGAGGCCCCCGTCCAGATGTGGATCGGGCCGCTTCTCCTCGCGACCCTCGGCCTGAGCTTCGGCCTGGCCCCTTCGCTGATCGCCGACGTCTTCGTGCAGCCGGCCGTCACCGCCATCCTCGGCCGGCCGGAGACGGTCAAGCTGGCGCTCTGGCACGGCATCAACCTGCCGCTCATGCTCAGCCTGCTCACCTTCGCGCTGGGCATCGCGGTCTACGCCGTCCATCGGCGCGTCCGCGCGGCCTTGTTCGCGGCCGAGGCTCGGCTGCCGGTTACAGCCGACCGGGGCTGGGACCGCCTGCTCGACGGACTCAAAGCGGTCGCCGCCGTACAGACCCGGGTGCTGCAGAGCGGCCGCTTGACCAGCTACCTCCTGGTCGTCTTCGTGACCCTGACGCTCGCCCTGGGCGGCAGCCTGCTCCTGACCGATGCCCTGCGCCTGCCCGAGGCGCTGCCGCGCCTGCTCCCACGGGAGTGGGGCCTGCTCGCCCTGGTGGCGGTCGGCGCCGTCCTGGCCGCCGGCACCCGCTCGCGCCTGGCGGCGATCTGCGCCCTGGGCGTGGTCGGGGTCGGGATCGCCCTGCTCTTCGTCAGCTTCGGTGCGCCCGACCTCGCCATCACCCAGCTGCTGGTCGAGACCCTGGTCGTGGTCCTGCTGGCCGTGCTGATGGTCCGGCTGCCGGGCTTCGGCGCGATCCGCGAGGCCGCGACCTGGCGCCGCCGCCGGGACGCCTTGGTGGCGCTGGGTCTGGGCGCGGCGGTCGCCGCCGTCCTGCTGGCGGTGGTCGCGACCCCGCTCGACCGCGAGCTCACCGCCTACTTCGAATCCACCAGCCTGCCCGAGGCCTTCGGCCGGAACATCGTCAACGTCATCCTGGTCGACTTCCGCGCCCTCGATACCTTCGGCGAGATCGCCGTGGTCGTGGTCGCCGCGCTGGCCGCCTTCGCGCTGCTCCGCGGCGCCGCCGGCCGGGAGGCGCCGAGATGAACTCCCTGATCCTCGGCGCCGCGACCCGGGTCCTGGTCGCGCTCATGCTGCTGTTCTCGGTCTACATGCTGCTGCGCGGCCACAACGAGCCCGGCGGCGGCTTCATCGGCGGCCTGATCGCGGCGATCGGCTTCGCTCTCTATGCCATCGCGCAGGGCACCGCGGCGGCCCGCGCGGCCTTGCGGATCGATCCGCGGGACCTCGGCATGATCGGCCTGGGGCTCGCCCTGCTGGCCGGCCTCTTCGCAGCGGTCTTCGGCGAGCCGCCTTTCACCGGCCAGTGGTGGTTTTTCGGCGGCACCGGGGACGACAAGGGTTTGCCGCTCAGCAGCGTCCTGGTCTTCGACATCGGTGTCTACCTTGTGGTCGTCGGCGCGGTCCTGACCCTGGTCTTCGCCCTAGAAGAAGAGGTCTGAGCCGTGGAGGCGGCGCTCGCGGTCCTGGTCGGCATTCTGGTGGCGACGAGCGTCTACCTGATGCTCGCCCGCAACGTGCTGAAGTTCCTGATCGGCCTGGTGCTGCTCAGCAACGCCGCCAACCTGACCATCTTCACCGCCGGCCGGCTGAACCGGGCGGTGCCGCCGCTGATTCCGGAGGGCCTCGACGCCCCGGCCGGCGTTGTCGCCAACGCCTTGCCGCAGGCCCTGGTCTTGACCGCGATCGTGATCGGCTTCGGCCTGCTCGCCTTCGCCCTGGTTCTGGTCTACCGCGGCTACCGAGCGCTGGGCACGCTCGACAGCGACGCGATGCGCGAGGCCGAGCCGGTCGGCGGGGACGCGAAAGGCGGGGAAGGACCGGCGGCGTGAGCTGGCTCCTCTCCCTGCCGATCCTGCTGCCCCTCGGGACCGCGATCCTGACCTTTCTGCTGCGCGGCCGGCGCGCGGCTGCGCGCTGGATCAGCCTCGGCGGCTGCCTGGCCCTGCTCGGCGTCGCGCTCGGGCTGCTGGCCGAGGTCTGGGCGCAGGGCCTGCTGGCGGCCCAGATGGGCGCCTGGCCGGCGCCCTTCGGCATCACCCTGGTCGCCGACCTGCTGAGCGCGGTCATGGTGCTGATCACCGCGGTCACCGGCCTGGCCGTGGCGGTCTACGCCCTGGCCGACATCGACGGCCGCCAGGAGCGGCTGGGCTATCACGCGCTCTTCCACGTCCTGCTCGCCGGAGTCTGCGGCGCCTTCCTGACCGGCGACCTCTTCAACCTCTACGTCTGGTTCGAGGTCATGCTGATCGCCTCCTTCGGGCTTCTGGTCCTGGGGCAGAGCAAGGCGCAGCTCGACGGCGGCATCAAGTACGTCGCCCTCAACCTGGTCTCGACCGTGATGCTGCTGACCGGGATCGGGCTGCTCTACGGCCTGACCGGCACCTTGAACCTCGCCGATCTGCACCGCGCCGTCGCCGAGGTCGAGAACCAGGGCCTGCTGAGCGTGATCGCGGTCCTCTTCATCGTCGCCTTCGGGATCAAGGCCGCGCTCTTCCCGCTGTTCTTCTGGCTGCCGGCCTCCTACCACACGCCGGCGGTGGCGATCTCGGCGGTCTTCGCCGGCCTGCTGACCAAGGTCGGGGTCTACGCCCTGATCCGCATGTTCACCCTGGTCTTCACCCAGGACCTGGCCTTCACCCACGGCCTGCTGCTGGTGATCGCCGCGCTGACCATGATCACCGGGGTGCTGGGCGCCGCGGCGCAGAGCGAGTTCCGCAAGGTGCTCTCCTTCCACATTGTCAGCCAGATCGGCTACATGGTGCTGGGGCTCGCGCTCTACACGCCCTTGGCCTTGCTCGGGGCGGTCTTTTACCTGGTCCACCACATCATCGTGAAGGCGAACCTCTTCTTGATCAGCGGCATCGCCCGGCGCCTGACCGGGTCCTTCGAGCTCGGCGCCATCGGCGGGCTCTACAAGTCCAGCCCCCTGCTCGCCGTGCTGTTCCTGGTGCCGGCCTTCTCACTGGCCGGCTTCCCGCCGCTCTCCGGATTCTGGGCGAAGTTCCTGCTGATCAAGGCGAGCCTGGAGACCGGCGCCTACATCGCTGCCGCGGTCGCCCTGGTGGTCGGCCTGCTGACCGTCTTCTCCATGACCAAGATCTGGGCCGAGGCCTTCTGGAAGCCGCATCCGACCGGCGTCGCGCCGGTGCTCGGCAGGTTGGAGCGGCGCGAGCTCCTGGCCTTGCTGGCGCCGGTGATGGCCCTGGCCGCGCTGACGGTGACCATCGGCCTGGCGCCCGAGCCCTTCCTGGCCTTCGCCGAGCGCGCCGCTGGGCAGCTCTTGGACCCGACGGCCTATGTCCAGGCTGTCCTTGGAGGCCGAACATGAACCCCTTGGTCGTGAACCTGCTCCTTGCGGTCGCCTGGGCCGCCCTCGTCGGCAGCTTCACCCTGCCGAGCCTGGCCCTCGGCTTCGGCCTCGGCTACCTCGCGCTCTGGGCGGCCCGGCCGCTGTTCGCAGGCACCACCTATTTCGAGCGGGTCTTCCGGGTTCTGCGGCTGGCCGGCCTTTTCGTCTACGAGCTGGTGGTCTCCAGCTTCCGCGTCGTCTGGGACGTGGTGACCCCTGCGCACCTCAGCCGGCCGGGGATCATCGCCCTGCCCCTGGATGTTGAAGGGGAGGGCGGCATCCTGCTGGTCTCGAACCTGATCTCGCTGACCCCCGGCAGCTTGAGTCTGGATGTCTCCCCGGATCGGCGGACCCTCTACGTCCACGCCATGTTCGCCGAGGATCCGGACGCGCTGCGCCGGGAGCTGAAGCAGGGCATGGAGCGACGCGTCATCGAGGCCCTGCAATGATGGAGACCAGCGGAACGCTTCTGACTTGGGCGGTGGACATCGCCTTCGCCCTGCTCCTGGCGGCCATGGCCATGGCGGTGCTGCGCCTGGCCCGCGGGCCGAGCCTACCGGACCGGGTCGTCGCCCTGGACCTGCTGACCGTGCTCGCCGTCGCCTTCTCGGCGCTCTACGCGATCGCAGCCGAGCAGCCGGCCTTTCTCGACGTCGCCATCGCGCTGGCGCTGGTCGCCTTCCTGGCCACGGTCGCCTTCGCCCGTTTCGCCGAGCGGCGCCGGGTGACGCAAGAAGGCGGCACGACGGACGAAAGGGAGATGCGATGAGCGAGATCATCACCTCGGTTCTCGTCGTCGCCGGCGCCTTCTTCGCCTTCGCCGCGGCGCTCGGCGTTCTGCGCCTGCCGGACGTCCTGATCCGGATGCACGCCTCGACCAAGGCCGGCACCCTCGGCTGCGGCCTGATCCTGCTCGCCGTCGCGACCCATTTCGGCGAGACCGCGATCGTCGCCCGCGCCCTGGCGGCGATCCTGTTCCTGCTGCTGACCGCGCCGGTGGCCGCCCACATGATCGGCCGGGCGGCCTATCGGACCGGCGTTCCGCTGTGGAAGGGCACGGTCGTCGACGAGCTCGGCCGGCCGCCGCCGGCCGCTGCGCCGGAGGGTGATGGGGTGCCGGCCTCGCAAGCGGAAGAGCGGCGGACTTGAGGATGCCAAGAATCCCGGTGGCCGGTTCTTACGTTCTGTCATTTTCGGGCTTGACCCGGCAATCCATGGTCCCGCTGCGCGATGGATGCCCGGATCGAGTCCGGGCATGACAGCTGGGGTTCTTCCAAGGAAGGAGCTCTGCGGGCGCCTGCCTTGAACCTTCAGGACATCACGGTGATCGGCAGGTCCCGGTTCTTCAGAACGCCGCGGATCTGGTCGGCCAGGGTTTCGTATTCCTCCTGGCGCGCCGACTGCCGCCGCCAGACCATGCCGATCATGCGGAAGGGTGCGCGGGACTTCATCTCCCGGGCGACCACCTGGCGGTCGTGCAGCACCTCGGAGCGGACGTAGAGCGCGGGCAGCAGGGACAGGCCCATGCCCATGGCGACCATCTGGCGCAGCGTGTCGAGGCTGGTGCCCTCGTAGTCCAGCGAGAGCTCGGCGCCGTACTGCTCGCAGAGCTCGCGCACCTGGTCGTGCAGTCGGTGGCCGCTCTCCAGGGTCAGGAAGGTCTCGCCCTCGAGATCCGACCTTTGGATCGTCTCCCGCGCCGCCAGGTGGTGTTCGCCGGGCGCAACGATCCAGAGCGGCTCGCGGAACAGCCTGACGCTGCGCAGTTCGGCGCCCTTGACCGGCAGAGGAAAGAACAGGAGGTCGAGGTTGCCTTCGTCGAGGCGCTGCAGCAGCACGGCGGGCAGACCCTCGCGGACGTAGAGCTTGAGCTCGGGATAGCGCTGGTGCAGCTCTGGCAGAACGTGTGGGAGGAAATAGGGACCGAGCGACTGCAGCACGCCGACCCGGATGGTGCCGCCCAGGGGCGCCTGGCCCTGCTTGGCAAGTTCGACCACGTCCTGGACGTCGCGCAGCACGGTCTTCGCCCGGGCGGCGATCTCGCGCCCGAGCGGAGTCAGCACGACCTTGCTGCGGCTGCGCTCCACGAGCTGAACGCCGAGACGGTCCTCGAGCTCGCGCAACTGGCCGCTGAGCGTGGGCTGGCTGACATGGCTCATCTCCGCGGCCCGCCGGAAGTGCAGGGTTTCGGCGACCGCGACCAGGTAGCGAAGCTGCTTCAGGGTGGGCACGAGGGCTCCCGATCAAGCGGGCCGCCCGGGGCGGCAAGGGTTCATGGTTTGACCCTGAAGAAATCGGGAAGCCTCGGGCCGCTTTCAAGGCGCACCCCGCCCGAACGGCCCGGCTGGGCCGCTAATCGAAGATTCCTATCAAAATCCGAATCCGATGCGATTAGTTGGCGGGCGCTCGACTTCCCATTCTCCGTGCAAGGCTGAGCGGGCGCCATCCGTCGAGTGGACGCCCGCCAAGAGGCCGCGAGCCATTCCGGAACACTCTCGAAAGGAACATGACATGCTTCGTCTTCGTCAATTTCTCGCGGCGGCGGTTCTTGCCCTGCCGCTTTCGGCCGCCGCCTTGAGCGCCCAGGCCGCAGAGGCCGACATCGTCGAGACCGCGCAGGCCGCCGGGAACTTCGACACTCTGGTCCAGGCGGTCGCCGCCGCCGACCTCGCGGACACGCTCAAAGGCGAGGGGCCCTTCACGGTCTTCGCGCCGACCGACGAAGCCTTCGCGGCCCTGCCCGAGGGCAAGCTCGAAGAGCTGCTGAAGCCCGAGAACAAGGAAGATCTGGTCAAGCTGCTGAGCTATCACGTGGTTTCGGGCAAGGTCACCGCGGCGGAAATCGCCGGCAAGATGTCCAGCTTCGAGACCCTGGAGGGCAGCAAGGTCAAGGTGAACTCGGCGGGCCGGGTCGCCAAGGTCAACAAGGCCGCGATCACCCAGCCCGACGTCATGGCCTCGAACGGTGTCATCCACGTCATCGACAAGGTGATCTTGCCCGAGTGACCCGCAGACCCGGCTCTGCCGTGCGATCTGCGGATCCCTGGTCCCGGCGGCCGGCCCTGCTTGGCGCAGGCCGGCCGATGCCGATGCCGGCCCGGAGCGGCTGATCATAAACGCCAATCAGGCAAGGGCGCGATACCGATTGGAGGCCCGCCGCCAGTGATCCCAAGTGAAGTCGAGCAACAGGCGCTGCCTGCCGATGCGGGCCAAGCCAGGACGGTCGCCGCGACCGGGAACAGGATGAGGAGTGCAGCCATGACCGATCTACTGCGCAGAGTGTCCACCAGGGCCTCGAGCACGAGCGTCTTCAACCGCTATCGGGCGCTGGCCCAGACCCACCGGAGCCTGGAGGAGAAGCTGGAGGCCGAGGCCGGCCGGCCGGCACCGGACGATCAGCTGATCCGGCGCATCAAGAAACGCAAGCTCCTGATCAAGGACGAGATGGCGGGGATCGAGCGCCTGCTCGAGGCCATCGGCGCCGAGACCGATTCCGACAGCGCCGAGATCATTCCGCTCCCGCTTCCCGGCCGAGCGGCGGCCAGCCCACGAGCCACAGCCGACCAGGTGCCGGCGGCTTGACCCCTGCGGCGGAGCCATGACTCCGAGCAACTAGCTGGCGCCTTCCGCGCCCCGCTCCCCCGGGCGGGGCGCGGTGCCTTTCGAGGCGCCGGCCGCCGGCTCAGACCACGTTCTTCTCGAGCAGGGGCCGGTCCTCGGCCAGGCGCTCGAAGCCGAGCGGCGAGAGGTCGAGGCTGCGATAGGCGCCGTGGACGATCAGCTCCGAGAGGCCGCGGCCGACGGCGGGCGACTGCTGCAGGCCGTGGCCGCTGAAGCCGTTGGCGAAGAAGAAGTTCGGCACTCCCGGCGCCGGCCCCACGATGGCGTTCTGGTCGAAGAGGTTGACGTCGTAGAAGCCGGCCCAGGCGCGGCCCGGCTTGATCGCCTCGAAGGCCGGCACCCGCGCGGCGATGCTTGGCCAGATGATCTCCTCGAAGAGCCAGTGGTCGACCTCGAAGTCCTCGAAGTCCGGGTCGCGCTCTGGCGGCGGCGCGGTGCCGCAGATGAAGCCCTGGCCCTCGGGCCGCACGTAGACCCCATTGCTGTCGATCAGAAGCGGGAAGCCGGGCAGCGCCTCCCGGCAGTCGAAGGTGAAGACGCAGCGCTTGCGGTTGACCACTGGGATCTCCAGGCCCGCGTGACGCGCGATGGACGCGCCGCTGGCGCCGGAAGTGTTGACGAAGGCGCCGCAGGCGATGCGCGCGCCGTCGTCGAGCCGGACCCCGATCACCTTGCCGCCGTCCAGCTCCAGGCCGGTCACGCTGGCTTCCCGATAGCTGACGCCGAGGCTGCGGGCCTTGCGACGGAAGGCCTGCAGCAGAGTGTAGCCGTCGAACCAGCCCTCGCCGCTGCGGCCCCAGCAGCCGGCGGCGAGGCCGCCGCAGTCGAGCCAGGGGAAGCGGTCCCGCAGGGCCGCGGGCTCCAGGAACAGGATGTCGGCGCCGAGGCCGGTCTGCAGACCGTGGTTCTCCTGTAGCTGCGCGGCGCCGGCCGGGCTCGCCAGGAAGAGGTAGCCGCCCTCGTTGAAGGGCAGCTCGGCCGGCTCGCCGTCGACCGCCAGGGTCTCGGAAAGGCCGCGGATGAAGGCGATGCCGAAGAGCGAGATCTCGATGTTGATCCGGGTCGAGAACTGCTGCCGGATCGAACCGGCCGAGAGCGTGGTGGCGCAGCGGGCGAAGGTGAAATCCCGCTCGACCACCAGGACCCGCCCCTTGAAACCCGGGTCCGCAGCCAGGTGATAGGCCGTGGAGCTGCCCATGACCGCCCCACCCGCGATGACGACCTCGTAGCTCTCGTCCATGGCTGAAAGGTCTCTTCCTCCTGGCCCTGGGGCGGCGGACTCGCGCGCACCTGGCAACTTCACCCCAGTCGCGGACGGCCGTCCAGTGGCAAGGCGCCGGCGGACCAAGGCTCGGGACGATGTGACTCTGGCCACAGGAGCGGGAGGGAATCCACGGCAAAAGACTGCGACCTTCGGCGCGGCCGCCACGGGCGGCCCGGCCGGGGGCACGGAAAAATGGGGAACATCGCAGGATGCGGAGCAGACTCTTCAAGACGACGGCGATCCTCGCGCTCGCCCTTGCCGCCGCGGGGGGCGCGGCCTCCGCGCAGGAAGCGTCGGGACTGCGCAACGCCGGGTCGCTGAGCGGCCTGGTCGGGCGGGGCCTCGACCGGAAGGGCGCGCGCCCGGAGGGACTGGTCGAGGCCGGCCTCACGGCGAAGACCGGCAGGGCGCCGCTGCTCGCCCAGAAGGACGGTTTCGTCGCCACGGCCTATCTCTCCCACGCCCGCTGCGGCGCCGACTGCTGGACCTACGAGATGGCCGAAGATCAGACGGCGCTGAAGCTCGCGGCCAGGATCAGTTTCGCCTGCGCACCCGGCGACGCCGTCGAGAGCCTTCGCCTGGTCTTTGCCGATGGCCGGCGCCGGGAGATCCACGACGCGGCGTCCGGCCGGTACCTGCGCCGCTTCGCCAAGACGGTCGTGCTTCAGCCCTGGACCGCGGCCGAGATCCGCGAGCGGGCCGGGCTGGCCCTCGGCGGTCCCTGGCGGGGCGCCGAGCTGGGCCAGGGCGGCAACGCCCAGAGCGGGCGCGTCGGCCTGCGGAAGGCGGTCCTGCTCGAAGGGCGCTGCCGGCGCGATCCGACCCCGCGGATCGGGCACTTCCAGCTCGACAGCCTGCTGGCGGTGATCGACACGGCCTGGACCCTGCCCGCGCGTTGAGCCGCGGCGGTCCAGAGCCTCATTGGTTCAACCTCCCTGCAACTTCGGCGCCGCCACTTGCGGCGCCGCTTCTTTTTGCGCCCGCGGCCCTGGCAAGGCGGTGCCGGTCTTCCCAGATCAAGGGCGACCAAAGGGGAAGGCGATGGGCTTCTACGAGCGCTGGGTCCTGCCGCGCCTCATCGACCTGGCGATGAAGAACACGGAGGCGACGCGGCATCGCCAGGCGCTGCTTCCGGCGGCGAGCGGCCGGGTGCTCGAGATCGGCATCGGCTCCGGCCTCAATCTGCCATTCTACGGGGCCGAGGTCGACAGCGTCGTCGGGATCGACCCCTCAGAAGAGCTTCTGGCCCTGACGCAAGAGCGTCTCGGCGATCCGCCCTTCGCCGTCGAGCTCCAGGCGCGCTCGGCCGAGGCTTTGCCCTTCGAGGACCGGCGCTTCGACACCGCGGTCACGACCTGGACACTGTGCTCGGTCCCCGAGGCCGGGCGCGCCCTGGCCGAGCTGCGCCGGGTCCTGAAGCCGGAGGGCACGCTGATCTTCGTCGAGCACGGCCGGGCCGAGGACCCCGGCGTCGTCGCCTGGCAGGACCGTCTGAACCGGCTCTGGGGGCGGCTGGCCGGGGGCTGCAACCTCAACCGGCCGATCGCGGCGATGATCCGGGAGGCCGGCTTCCGGATCGAGGACCTCGAGACCGGCCACCTGGTCAAGGGGCCGAGGCTGCTCACCTATCTCTACCGCGGCCGGGCCCGCCCGGCCTGAGGCGCGGCGGCCCCTTGCCCCGAGGCGCCGTGCGCCCCGCCGGCCTCGGCGCAACCCATGGTCGCAGTGGCCCCCGGCGCCGAGGTCCGCTGTGACGGGCTTCACACTTTCGCAATCCTTGGGACGAATACTGCTCCTTCAAATGCAAAACCGCTTGGCGCAGGACGAACAGGACCAGTCAAGGCAAGTTGCAGCACATGCTTCGCTATCTTTTTGTTTCTCTTTTCACTTTGATTTCGGTCTTGGGACCGGCCTGGTCCGACGACGGCACTCACGACCCCGGCCGATTTCAGGTGATACCCGGTGCCCAGGTCCCGGACCGGACCGGCAAGCCGCGGTCCCGGACGATCCTGCTCGACACCGCGACCGGGCGGACCTGGACCCTGGCGCCCAGCGCCGTGTCCGACGACCCCCGGCGCGCCACCTGGATGCCGATCCCGGTCCAGGACTTCGGCAAGCAGGAGGCGATGGCGAGCCCCGGTCAGGAGAGACCCGTGATCCGCCGCCAGGAGTCGCGCAGCCCGGAGCAGAAACAGGGCAGCGGCTACCGCGACCGGCTCTGGAACTACGAGCGCGATCCCTAGGGCGAGCGGAAGGCTGGCGCGGCGACCCCGCTCTTCGCGCCAGGGGAGACCGCCCCCATCCCGATCTCGATCCCTGCGCCGCGAGTCCGCTCGCCTTGATCCCGGCCGCGCGCACGTGCGATGTCTCCAAGCGCCCGGCCCTCGGCGGGACGGGCGGGCGAAGCGGGGAGCGGCATGTTCGGGATCCGGGATGCGGAGATCGTTCGGGAGGTGGTGCTTAGGGGCGGGTTCCGGGCCGCCGCGCAAAGCCTCGGCATCGCGCAGTCGGCGGTCTCCGCGCGGGTCACCCTGCTGGAGCAGCGCCTCGGCATCCTGATCTTCGACCGGCAGAAGCGCCGGGTCGGCCTGACCCCCGCGGGGCGGCGCTTCGTCGAGCAGGCCGAACGCCTGATTGCCCTGCGCGACCGGATCTTCGCCGAGCTCTCGCCTGAGCAGGGCCTCGCCGGCCTGATCCGCATCGGGGTCGCCGAGACCGTCGTCCATTCGCTGCTGCCGAGCCTGCTGACCCGGCTGCACGATGCCGTGCCGCAGGTCCGCTTCGAGCTCTCGGTGGAGACCTCGCCGATCCTCGCCCAGAGGTTGCGCGACGACGAGATCGACGTCGCCGTGATGATGAACCAGCTGGTCCCGGCGGATGCGATCTCCTATCCGCTCGCGACTTTCGAGATGGGCTGGTTCGCGGCGCCGGGCCTGGCCGTGCCCGATGCGCCGCTCGGCCCGGCGGAGCTGGCCCGGCAGCCGATCGTCGCCTTCTCCAAGGGCACGCTGCCGCACAAGGAGGTCGAGCGGATCTTCTCGGGCCCCGAGATCGCGGCGCCCTTGCTGCACGGTAGCGCGTCCCTTTCGACCATGCTGCACCTGGTGCGGGACGGCTTCGGGATCGGCACGCTGCCCCTGGCCATGGCCGAGGAGGACCTCGCCGCGGGGGGCCTCGTGCAGCTACCCGTAGACGCTTCGGCGCGGCTCTCGCCGCTCGATTTCTCGCTCTGCCATCTGCCCCGCCAAGACTCGGCCGTGATCCGGCTCATGGTCGAGGCCGCCCGTCCGCAAGATCTCAATCGATCTGTTTAATAGATCATTATGATCTTATTTGGATCTATTGACGTGAACATTTAGATCGTGCCACCGTTGACCGAATAACGGAGCGGCCGGCAAGGCCGCCGCGTGAGTGGGGCTCACCGACGGGACGATCCTGAAGCCATGCGAGACGCCACGAATCCGGCGGATCACGTCTTTGCCGAGCCGGCAGAACTGCGCCGCGCCGTGCGGACCGGCGGCTTTCTCCGCCAGACCAGCGGCCAGTGCCCCGGCTACCTGCAGGGCAACCTGGTGATCCTGCCGGCCGACGACGCCGAGGCTTTCCTGCGTTTTTGCCTGCGCAATCCCAAGCCCTGTCCGATCATCGGCGTCGGCGAGCCGGGCGAGCCGCTCCTGCCGGCCCTCGGCGCCGGGCTCGACGTGCGCAGTGACCTGCCGGGCTACCGCGTCTTCCGCGACGGCGAGGCGGGCGAGCGGCTGACCGACATCGGCGCGCTCTGGCGCGACGACTTCGTCGCCTTCGTCCTGGGCTGCTCCTTCTCCTTCGAGCATGCCCTGATCCGCGCCGGCATCCCCGTGCGCCACATCGAGGCGGGCGGCAACGTGCCCATGTTCATAACCGCCCTGGAGACCGAGGCGGCCGCGCCCTTCGGCGGGCCCCTGGTGGTGACCCTGCGGGCCTTCCGGCCGGCCGACGCGATCCGGGCGATCACGCTCTCGGA